>JAYUWD010000392.1:0-11045 GCA_043753735.1 Gemmatimonadaceae bacterium | reverse complement strand
GGTTGCTGCCCTGTTTGAAGCCATCCCAGCTGGCATCGCTGGCACCATCGACACCCTGCACCCGCAGGCCGAATTCTGCGGGGTTAGTCGCGTAGAAGAGCGCGTTCTCGTACGAAATCACGCCGCGCGAATACCAGTTCATCAGCGACTGATCGAAGCTCTGCATGCCGTACGCGACGCTTCCTTCCTTGATCAGATCAGGGATGTTGAGCGCGGCGGCGAGATCGCGGATCTGGTCGGCGACCGCTTCAGTGTTCACCAGCACTTCGCACGCCGGCACTCGTCCTGGCTCGTCTTTGCGCGGCACCAGACGCAGCGAAATCACGGCCGACAGCGCATTCGCCAGCGCAAAGCGCACTTCGTTCTGTTGGTGGGGCGGATAGAACGACAGCATGCGATTGATGGTCAGCGTCGCGTTCGTCGTGTGCAACGTGCTGAACACCAAGTGGCCGGTCCCGGCGGCCTTGAGCGCGACGTCGAGTGTTTCCAAGTCACGGATTTCGCCGATCATGATCACGTCAGGATCCTGGCGCAGGACGCGACGCAGCGCCTGCGAAAAGGCCACGGTGTCGGTGCCAACTTCGCGCTGGTTGATGTGACTGAGCGCATCGCGGTGCACGAACTCGATCGGATCTTCGATCGTGATGATGTTCGCCGCGCGACGTTCGTTGATGTGATGCACCATCGCCGCAAGCGCGGTGCTCTTCCCCGATCCGGTCACGCCTGTGACGAGCACGAGTCCACGCGGTTTGAGCGCAATGCTCTCGAGCACCGGCGGCAGATTCAGCTCACGGATGCTCGCAGCGGCGTGCGCGATCGCGCGCATGGCGAAAGCGACAGTACCTTTTTGCTGATAGACGTTGACGCGGAAACGCCCGATCCCCGGAACATTGATCGCGAAGTCAGCTTCACGCAGCTCCACGAATTCGCGCAGCTGCGCCGGTGGCAGCAGCTGTTCGGCGAGCGTGCGCAACTCCTCGGGACGCATGGCCGGCATGGCGAGCGGGACGAGGTCTCCGTGAAGTCGCAGCGTGGGCGGACGACCGACTTTGAGATGCAAGTCGGATGCGCCTTCCCTCACCATGCGCTGCAGCGCGGCCTTCAGATCGAGCCCTGCTGCAGGAACCGCGCCGATTATGGCGTCGGAAACCATCGTCATGTCATCTTGTCTCAGCCGTTCGGATCCACTCGGTAGAGCACTTGTCCGTATTCGACTGGATGCGAGTCGGAGACTCCGACCTCTCGCACCACGCCATCATACTCGGATTCGAGCTCGTTCATGATCTTCATCGCTTCGATGATGCAGACGATCTGCCCCTTGCTGACGCGGTCGCCGACCGAGATGAACGGTTTGGCTCCGGGCTCTCCGGCAGAATAGAACGTCCCCACCATTGGCGACTTGATCTCGAGAAGGCTCGCCTTCGGTGCCTCGGCCTTCGGCATCGTTGCTGCACCTTCTTCCGCAGGACGCGCCGTGGGGGCAACCGGCAACACGGCAGGCAATGCAACAGGAGCGGGCATCGGCGCGGCGAGGGTCATCGCGGCGGCGCGCTGCTGCGGACTCTTGGAAATCCGGAGCTTCATGCCCTTGTCGGACGAGATCTCAATGGAATCCACTGTGGAGCTGTCAAGCATCTCGACCAGCTTCTTCACATAGCGCAGATCAATCATGGCGGGGGGACAGGCGGTGGGAACGATGCAGCCCCGAATGCAGCCGCACGGGCGGCGCGCGCAGAACTGTGGGGCGTAGCCAATACCCGAAGGTGTCAGCGGTCGGCGTCAGTC
Organism: Gemmatimonadaceae bacterium; assembly: GCA_043753735.1. Lineage (GTDB taxonomy): Bacteria > Gemmatimonadota > Gemmatimonadetes > Gemmatimonadales > Gemmatimonadaceae > Gemmatimonas. The sequence continues at coordinate 9,260 of JAYUWD010000392.1, read as the reverse complement.
GATCTCGAGCAGTTCGCGCGGGAAACTCGTGAGCACTTTTGGACCATCCTCCAACAACAGGACGTCGTCCTCGATGCGCACGCCTCCCCATCCAGCTTTGTAAATACCAGGCTCGATGGTCACGACCGCTCCAAGGGGAAGCGGAGCGTCGGCAGTTTTGGCGAGACGTGGGGCTTCATGCACCTCGAGACCAATACCATGTCCGAGCGAATGGCCGAACGCTTCTCCAAACCCGCGGCCGTGAATGTACTCTCTCGCCAGCGCATCTGCAGCCATCCCCAGCATACCGGCCCGAATCGCGCCCGAAGCGCGCAAATTCGCTTCGCGAACCACATCATGTGCCTCCCGCTGCGCGTCTGACGCCCCACCGAGCACCACGGTGCGTGTGATGTCGCTGCAATAGCCTTCGGAGACGGCGCCGAAATCAAGCAAGACGAAATCCCCGCGTTCGAGCAGGCGATCTGCTGCGCGTGCGTGCGGAAGCGCCGAACGCGGCCCGGACGCGACGATCGACGGAAACGGATACGCCTCGCTCCCTGCATCACGAAGATTCCGCTCCAGAATTCCCGCTACCGCGCTCTCGGTGAGCCCCACCCGGATCAACGGGAGCGTGGCCGTCAGTGCCGCTTCGGCAATCGCCACGGCGCGCTCGATGTGCGCGACCTCGCCGCGATCCTTGGAGACACGCAACGCTTCCACCACATCGAGCGTCGGGCGCCACTGCCACCGTCCTCCCTGCTCGAGGAGCCGCTGGAAATCGCGATGCAGCAGATGCATCGACTCAAACCCGACACGATCCACGCCGACCATCGTCGCGATCTGCGCCCAGAGCCCCGTCCACAGGTTATTGCTTTCGATACGCACGGTGGCCGCACTTCCCACCTCGTTCTGTATCTGAAGCGCATACCGGAAATCCGTGATCAGCACGCAGTCACGCGCCGTGACCACGAGGAGCGCGTTGCTTCCCGAAAAACCGGTCAGATATCGGACATTCGGAAGACTGGTAACGAGCAGTGCATCCAGATCCGCTCGACCAAGCGACTCGCGCAGCGCGAGCAGGCGCGAAGGGCGCGAATCGGGGGACGCGTCAGGCTTGGATGTCACGCGCGGTGTGTGTTGCCGTCAGCTACGTGCGCGCAACGCAGCCACGAGGCCGCGCAGTGCGTACTCGTAACCGTCCACACCGAGTCCGCAGACGGTGCCGATCGCGGCACCGGCGAGCATCGAGCGATGTCGCACCACTTCCCGCGCATAGACGTTGCTGATGTGGATCTCGACAAACGGCAGCGAGGTCGCGGTGAATGCATCAGCGAGCGCGAGACTCGTGTGCGTGAACGCACCGGCGTTGACCACGACACCGTCAACGCTGCCACGCCAGGAATGCAGCGTGTCGATCAGTTGTCCTTCGCCGTTGGCCTGAGCGGAAATCAGATCGGCGTCAAGCTCCGCCGCGACGTGGCCAAGCCGCTCTTCGATCTGCGCAAGCGTGGTCGTCCCATAAATGTCCGGCTCCCGAATCCCTAGCAGATTGAGGTTAGGGCCATTGAGCAAACCGATCTTCACGTCGTACCGAGTCCTTTGAGCCAAGCGGAGAATTGGGCGAGGTCGTCGCCGACTGGCGGTGGCGGATCCGGTATTGTCTCTTCCATGGCTGGTGGCGCCGACTGTGTGGCAGGATCGGGAAAGAAACGGTCGAACGCGAAGCCGGCGTTTGTAACGCCCGCGTTTGGTGTGGGCCGCTCGGGCTGCGACAGCGCGACGGGGGGCCGGAGCTCGGCGATGTCGCTCTCCCCAAAGTCGAGCATGGCGCCGCTCGCGGCATCCGTTTCCGAGATCGGTGCAAAAGCGTCGGCCAGCGCTCGCGCGGCGGCATCGTCACCCCCATCCCCATGGTCGCTCTCACCGAACAGCGATGAAAGTCCGTCGAAAGGCTCTGCGACGACCGCATTCGCCTGAGCCGGTGTGCGTCGCGGAACTCTACGCGCGGCTAGCTGTGCAAAGCGTTCCCGCGCAGTCATCAGCGATGCTTCGAACGACACGCTGGCGGACGCGGGCGTCGAGTACGTCGGTGTCGGGTACAACGGCGTCACCAACGGTGTAGAACGGGACGGTGTGTCGTGTAGTGACGGCGAATACGCCGGTGTCGCATAGGCCGGCGTCGGCACGTCGACGAAGTTTGCCGGCATCGGTGCATCGCGAACAGCGGCAGAATCCGAACTCTTGCCGGAGAGTTGATCGCGCAGTTCTGCGAGGCGCGACGACAAGACCGGATCGTAAGGATGACGGCGGGTCAGCTCCTCGTACACGGTCGTCGCGCGCGCGAGAAAGCCCTGCGAGACCAGCAGCTCGGCCATCGTTTCGGTGACGAACGCTGGGGAGTCATCGGACACTGCGGTCGGCCCGGTCACTTCGGCTTGACGCTGTTCGACGTTGCTTTCGTCGTCCGCTTCGAGCGCCTCCAACACATCGGCAAACGACACTTCGGCCCCGCCACCCTGGTTCAACTGGATGCTGGTAACGACAACATCTGCATCGTCGCCAACCAAACGCACGTCACTCGCGAACGCATCGGCTATTTCTTCGAGCGCGCGCTGCGACTTATCGACGCTGTCGACAGCGTCCGCAGCCGCGAGCCACGGAAGGTCAGTCGATTCTGCTGCATCGGTGATCGCGGGCTCGTCGGATGCGTCGTCCCACGGCGTAGCCGCGAGAGCGGCAAACGCAGGCTCTTCGGACGAATCGAACGAATCGGACGGATCAGACGAATCGGACGGATCGACAGCATCATGCTGCTCAATCGCCGCCGCGCGATCTGTGTCGGGATGGTCCGTTGCTGAATCCTGAACGGTGTCGAAGAAAATGTTTTCGACAGTGGCGCCTTCGCCTTCGGCATTTGCCGCGTCGAGACTCGGCCCGATGGCAATTGAGTCGAGAGGTGTCGGGGCAGCAACGGCAATGAGTTGTGTAATCGGAGGATCGACAAGCGCAGAAATTTCACCATCGCCACCATCGTCGACCTGAGCGTCGAGATGGTCTACCAGAGGCTCAGGATCGTGAGGCTCACGGCCAAAGGCGTGAACCGCTTCGGGGGTGATGTCTACCACGGGCGGGGTGCCCTTGGGTGCGGACACTCGAGCAAGGAGATCTGCCGTGACGAGCCACTCGGGCGCGATGATCCCTTCCTCGAACGACTCCGAAACCGGCGCAGCCGCGTACTGTGCGTATGCAATATCAGCGGCGGCATCAGCGTCGGCATCAGTGGCGGGCGTCGCAATTGCGGGCGAATGCCGAGGAGTCTGAAAGAAACCAAAATCGCCGTCCGGCATCTGATCAGAAGGATCGTGCTCGGCAAATGCGTTCAACGCGTCGTGTACGTCCGCGGCACCCGCTGAAGGCGCCCCGACTGCCGGTGTCAAAACGTCCGCGTCGTGTACTTCTGCGGCACTTGCTGAAGCCACCCCGAACGCCGGTGTCGGAACCGTCGGAGACGCAGCCTGCGGCGTGGCATAGGGTAGCGGGCCGAGCGCCGGAGCGGCGAAAGCGGCAATGCCAAAAGCCGGTGTACTGCCGAGCGCCGCGCTGCTGAGCGGGGTTGGCGGGACCAGGGCATCTGGTTGAGCCAACTTTTCCCAGCCGCCGTCGGAGACCGCCGGGAGATCGATCGGAGTACCGAAACGAGGCGCGGCGAACGTCTGCGGTGCTTCTGTGGGCGGCTCGGAAAACGCACCGGCTGTCTCGATTGCGTCGAGATCGAGCGGTGTGTAGTGAGCGATGCGTGCGTTGACCACATCGAAGTCGACAGCTCGCAATGCCGCGTCTGGGGTCGGCATGGCGCCCAGACCGAACGCCGGCATCGGGGTGGAAGGCGTGAGGAACGGCGTGCTCACCGCGGGATTCGGATGCACCGATACCGGCATCGGCACTGAGGCCAGCGATGCCAGCGATGCTAGCTGCGACGCGATGTCGTCGTTGCGCGGATCGGCGTCGAGGACGCGTTCGTACCAGCGACGAGCGGCGGCGGTGTCTCCGGTCGCTTTCGCGATGTCGCCGAGATGGCGCAAGGCGATCAAGTTTTCGGGGTCTAACGCGAGCGCCTGCTCGAATACCGACCGCGCCTCGTCCAGCGCTCCAGATTCGTAGAGCGCCTGACCGAAAACGATGTAACCACTCATATGCCCGGGTTGCTTGGGCAGGTGCTCCCGACACAGCGCAATGGCCTGGACGAGATCGCCAGCCTTGCGCAGTTCATTGGCGAGTGGTGCGAAATAGCGACGCGGGTTCTCTTCAAACTTCTTGCGCAGTTCGTCGATCCGGGCAGCAGTGCTCATCCGTCGAGAGCCCTCAAGTGTGATCCCGTCGCGACGCGGGGCGTCCACGATAGCGAGCCAAGTTAGCCGCCGTCGCGTTGGGAAGTCAATTGTGCAGATGTGTCAGAAGTCGTGACGTCTCTTGCTTTTAGCGAATAGCGGCCGCTAGCTTTCCCGGTTCGTTTCCCGGCTCGGCGAGCAAGGGAACCACGGTGGTTCCATTGCTCTCGCACCCCGCGCACCCACGGCGCGTTTGGGGTCAACCCGGATTCCGGTTCGTGCGCTCCTGCGGTGTGAATCCCGCGCGATGCCCGAGTTCCGGGAGTTCTCCCCTCGTTCGTTCAACTGCCCCAAGGAGTCCCGCCTCGTGCTGCAATCGATGCGAAGCGCTGCGAAATACATCTGGATTTTCCTCGTTGGCGCTTTCGTGCTCAGTTTCCTGCTGTACCAGACTTCTGGTCTGTCAGGACGCACGCCTGTGACGACGTCGACCGCCGTTGCCAAGGTGAATGGCGAGGAGATCCTGCTGACGACGTGGCAAAACGCGGTTACCGGCCTCGAACAGTCCGAACAGCAGCGTCTCGGTCGGGGCGTTACGCTCGACGAACGACGCACGCTCGAAGACAATGCTTTCGAGCAGCTCGTCAACCAGGTTTTGCTGCAGCAGGAGTTCAAGCGTCGTGGGATCACGGTTACAGACGACGAGATTCTCGAAGCGGCACGCGTTGCTCCGCCTCCTCAAGCCGCGCAATCGCCGGAATTGCAGACGGACGGCAAGTTCGACATCGAAAAATATCGTCGACTGATTGCGAGTCCGATGGCGCGTCAGTCGGGGATGCTCGCCGGTCTCGAAGCGTACTACCGCTCTGAAATCCCCAAGCAAAAGCTGTTCGACCAGATCGCGTCCGATGTGTATCTAACCGACGAGCGTGTATGGCAGACGTACAAGGACCGTCACGATTCCACGCAGGTGACATACGTTCTGCTACGCCCGGAGACCCTGACAGACACTGCCGTCACGGTGACGGATGCAGAGGTCTCGGACTTTTATGAGCGCAACAAAAAGCGCTTTGACAAGCCGGGCCGCGCGGTCGTTTCGTTGTTGTCCGTTCCCCGGGCGATCACTACTGCAGATTCCGCCGCCGCAAAGACACGCATCGAAAAGCTTCGCGCTGAAATCGTCGGTGGCGCCAAGTTTGAAGACGTCGCCAAACGCGAGTCGATGGATAGCGTTTCCGGCGCACAGGGCGGATCGCTGGGCAAAGGTGGCAAGGGTCGCTTTACGCCCAAATTCGAAGCCGTGGCGTACGCGCTGAAGCCGGGTGAGCTTTCGCAGCCGGTGCTGACGCCGTTTGGCTTTCACATCATCAGGGTGGACAGCCGCAAGGGCGACACGCTCGAGCTGCGACACATTCTTGTGAACATCGCGCAGAGCGATTCGTCCGCGACGCGCACCGATCGTCGTGCAGATTCGCTGGCGAGCAAAGCCGGAAGCCAGGAAGACCCGGCCAAGTTTGATGTAGTCGCGAAGCAGCTTGGCCTGACACCGTCGTCGGTCGTGGCAATCGAGAAAGAGCCACTCACAGCAGCGGGTCGGTATGTGCCGAGTGTAAGCGCATGGGCTTTCTCCGGGGTGCGCCCTGGGGAAACGAGCGATCTATTCGATTCGCCTGAGGCCTACTACCTGGCTCGTCTCGATTCCATTCATGCGGGCGGTACGCAGCCGCTTACAGATGTGAAGGGCGAAATCAAGTCGCGCATTGCCCGCGAGAAGCGCATCGAGAAGCTGCGTCCCGCTGCAACGCAGTTGCTCACTGCGGCACGTTCGTCGACCCTTGAAGCAGCTGCGACCGCGGCGAAATTGCCCATCGAGAAGACGGGCATGTTCACTCGTGTCGACATGGTGCCAGGGCTCGGCCAGTTCAATCAGGCGCTCGGCGCTGCTTTCACGTCGCCTGTGGGACAGGTTGGTGGACCAGTTCCGTCGGCCGATGGCATGGTCGTGCTGCGTGTCGATGCCAGGACGTCGGCGGACAAAGCAGCATTTGAAGTACAGAAGGAGCAGCAGCGTGCGCAGCTCACGCAGTCGCTCCGCCAGCAGCGTGTGGAAGAGTTTCTGAAGGGGTTGCGCGAGAGCGTGAAGGTTGACGATCAGCGTCCCAAAGTGCTCGGGCAGCTCCGTCGTCAAACGCCAACTTGATCGAAGCGTAGAGTGTCCCAAAACAAAAGGCCCCGCGATCGAGATGATCGCGGGGCCTTTTTTGTTTGCGGGACCCAACTGTGGTAACCTGTTCAGTTTAGACGCAGGGCGTCTTCACATTGTTTTCTCCAAACGCTCAGCCGATAAGACGCTTCGGCTCAGGGCGTTCGACTTCTGGCTCCATGTTCTGCGCGGGGCCGGATGAAACGCGATCATCGCGAGGCGCGGGGTCGGTGATCGACTTCTGCGCGTCGGTGATGTTGCGCTTGAACTCATTGATTCCTTTGCCGAGCGATCCCGCGATTTCCGGAATGCGCTTGGCGCCGAAGAGCAAGAGCACGATGACGAGAATGATCAGGATCTCGCCGAAACCAAAGTTGCCGAAATTCATGTGAGGCTCCTAGAACAGGGACCGCGCGATAAGGTAGGCGATCAAAACTCCCAGTAGGCTCAGAAGCGAGACATCCAGGGCGACGGGTCCAACCGCAAACTTCAATATAATCAAGTCGATCGGCAGCGGACCGATAGACGGTGTTACGCCTGTAGTAAGAAATTCCTTGACCGCACCAGCCGGGAGGAACCGTCGTGCCACCTGCGTAAGCAGACCGCCAGCAACGAAACCGCTGGCAAGGACCAAAACGTGGAACACCGGGCGATGCTTCGAAGGTCCGCGCGCCATCACCACCGCCGCTGAACGACATACGATATGGCATCGACAAGGGCCGAGCGTGCTGGTCCTTCCGGAAGGTCGGCGAGGGCGTCCTCCGCTTCACTGGCGAACTGTTCGCCGCGACGACGCGCGTAATCAAGCCCACCGTGGGTGCGCACAATCGAGATCACTTCACTGATCGCATCGTCCTCGGGTTCGCTAGCAGCGAACAAAGCCTCCACTCGCGCGCGGTCGCCTGACGGCATTTCGCGTAGTGCGGCAATGAGCGGCAACGTCATCTTGTGCTCCTTGAGATCGAGACCACCGGGTTTTCCGGTCATCTCCTGTCCTTCGGTATAATCCAGCAAATCGTCGGCCACTTGAAATGCCATGCCGAGTCGCTCACCATAACGCACGAGTGCCTCACGATGACGCGGCGCGCCGCAAAGGGCGCCAACATCACAGGCCGCAACAAAAAGCGACGCGGTCTTCGCGCGAATCAGTGTCTCGTAATCAAGCTCGGTGAAGGAGAGCGCATCGAACGCGGAAAGCTGTCGCATCTCGCCGAGCGTCATCTCGTTCGATGCATTGGTGATTGCAGCCATCGCCTCGAGGTCGCCAAGCTGGACGAGTTCGCGCAGCGCACGCAGATACAGATAATCGCCCATGATCACCGAGACCTGGTGACTGAAAAGGGCATTCACGGTGGGCATTCCGCGACGCAAAGCCGAGTGATCGACCGCATCATCATGCACGAGTGTCGCGAGATGAATCAGCTCGACAACGGCTGCGTAAGTGACCGCACGCGGTTGTGAGCGTTCTTCGACGGCACTGGCGATGAGCAGCAGTGTGGGGCGAAAAAGTTTCCCTTTCATCCCCTTGAGATGTTCCTGCACCTCCTGCACGAGCGGCACATCGGCGGAAACGATGCGCCATAGCTCTTGGGACACGGCTCCAAGTTGATGATGCACAGGTGCCTGAATGTCCCGCAACGCAGCGGTCAGCGCCGTCGGGGTGCGAGTTGATAGCGTCACGACGCTACCTGCTCGAGGGCCGCCAAACGGGCGGCGACATCACGGAAATTGATATCGGTGGAATACACGCGCTGAAAATAGCTCCGAGCCTCACCCCAGCGCTGCAATGCTTCACATGAAAACGCCAGCAGATAAAGCACGCCGACCCGTTGATCGTCGTTGAGGCCAGGTTCGTGGAGCGCCCGTGAGAGCACTGTAGCGGCGACCTGATACCGCCCTTGCTCCACAAAACACTGACCGAGCGCCTCGTAAGCCGGCAGCCGATGCGTCTTGCTGCGCAGCGCCTTCTGAAATTCACCGATCGCATCATCGAGCAATCCCATCTCCTTGAACGCGACGCCCAGGTCGTAACGGCTCTCAAAGTCGTCATCACCTAGTGAACGCGAGACCCCGTCCTTGAAGTGCCTGAGAAGTGCGGCAAAGTCGGCCTGCTCATCTCCGCTCACCACAGGTTCGCGCATCCGCATGCGTGTGGACACTGGCGCGGCGTCGTCACGCAGCCAGTCGGAGAGGTTGACGAAACCTGTCTCAACGGCGGTCGGCTCGGGGGCGGGTGGCGGCGGAGCCGCACTACCCAATGCGGCGCGGGCGCGGTCGTCGAGCGGATCGATTTCAAGGACGCGGACATACACGGCCTGCGCTCGCCCTTCCTCCCCGCTCCTGACCAGCGCGTCGGCGAGATCGAGGTAGGCGAAACGGAGACGCTGCTGATCGTTGAGTCGAACGGCGAGCTCGACGCGCTTCTGGTGATACGAGACCCGCTCCGGACTGACCCCGACCAGCACTTCGGAGATGTCGGCGCCGTCGGCGATTTGGCCGCCGCTCACGAAGCCCGTGAGCGACGCTTCGAGCTCCGCGAGGGCAGCCTCCCGCTGTCCAGCCTCGAACAGTGCCTCGGCGAGGCGACGACGCAGTGCCCAATCCTGCGGACTCTCGGCGACAGCCGCGCGCAATTCATCGCGACGGGACTCGGCGACGACGTTCGCTTCCGCGGCAACTGCGGCGATCGGCAGCGATGGCGTCATTCGGACCGCGTCACGCGCATCGTCGATGAAATCTTCATCGAACAA
>JAYUWD010000391.1:0-3669 GCA_043753735.1 Gemmatimonadaceae bacterium | reverse complement strand
GCCCCATCCGCACGACTTTCCGACTCCAGTCCAGGGCCACGCAGCAGATCGGAACGCCAGCGCGCTTTGCGACATGCCAAAAGCCGCTGCGCCAAGCGGCGACTTTCTTTCGCGTTCCTTCGGGGGCGAGCACCAGCACAAACTGTTCGCGCGTCGCGAATTCCCGCGCTGTTTGTTCGACCACGTTTTCACGACTGCTGCGCTTCACGGGCACCCCACCGTTGGCGCGCATGAACGAGCCGAGTGGTCCGCGAAAAAGTGTGTCCTTGCCAAGCCATCGCGGATCGAGTCCGAGCGCCCACTTGACGGCCAGTCCAACTGGGAAGTCCCAGTTGGAGGTATGATGGGCGACGATCACGACAAACTTTGGCAGGTCGGGCATCGCCCCTTCTATGCGCCATCCGGCTGCCCGAAGAAGCCAGAATCCAAAGCGGCGGAGAAGAGTCCCGCGTGTCTGCGGAACGCGGGGCCCAAGTTTCCAACTGGTGGGAGTTTCTTTGACGGGCGGAATCGGAGGTACGGAGTTGGATGTGGAAACGCTGGCGAGGCTTGTGATCAACGGGTTCATTTGACACATGACCAACAAGATTAGCAAGACCAAAGAAGAATGGGCTTCCTGCCTCACGCCGGCGCAGTTTCGTGTAGCTCGCGAACATGGCACTGAGGGCGCGTTCAGTGGCGAGTATTGGGATCATCACGAGACTGGGACATACGTGTGCATCGGTTGCAACACCCCGCTGTTCGGCTCGGGCACGAAATTCGACTCTGGCACAGGGTGGCCGAGCTACTTCGCGCCCATCGTGGATGGCGCAGTCGAGACCACTACCGACACGAGTTGGTTCATGGTTCGCACTGAAGTACACTGCGCAAAATGCGACGCACACCTTGGTCATATCTTTGATGATGGTCCCGATCCCACTGGACTTCGCTACTGCATCAATTCGCTCGCCCTGAAATTCATTCCCGTGTCCGAGGGAGCGTGATTGTGCGGCGATCCATCGAAACGATTTTCGGCACGATCGCACGCTGCGCCATCGTGCTTTCCGCACAGACGTTGCTGGCTCCTGTCGTTGCAGCGCAGGCGCGCGGCGAGGCACCGCTGGTGCTGCGATTGCCGTCGAGTGCACGAATTGCAGCCATGGCCAACGTCGGCATCGCCGCCAACGACGGCGATGCGCTGCTCTACAACCCGGGGATGCTCAATGGGGCGCGCGGCATGGCCGTCTCGCTGCAGCGCTACGGCTCATTCGGTACGGCGGGGGCTTTCGGAACGGTCACGCAGATCGGTGTGCTCAACGTCGGCGTGGGGGCGCAGTTCGTCGATTGGACTGCGCCGAGTGGCACGGCGTGGGGCGATGCGGTGCGTCCGGGCGCGACGCGATTGGCTGACAGCGGTGGCGTGGCTGCGTCGAGCAGTGCGTTCACCGTTGGCGTTGCACGCGCAGTGAAGGGTGCGCGAATCGGTGCGAATCTCAAGTACGCTGAAGATCGTTTTGGCGCGCAGCATGATGGCACATTTGCATTCGATTTCGGCGTGACGATGCCGCTGGGCCCAGCCAATTTCGCGATCGTGGCGCAGAATCTCGGACCTGGTCTCAACATCGGCGGAGTAAACGGAATGTTGCCGCGTCGCGTCGGTATCGGGTACGGTGGTGGCATGTACCCGCTGTATGAGCGCTTCGATCTGGGCGCTCAGATGCAGCTCATGCTCGAGGGGAACAGCTTTTTGCGACCAGCTGGCGGCGTCGAAGTCGGCTATGTACCGATCGAAGGCGTAGCCATTGTTGTCCGCAGCGGTGTACGCCTGCCGCGCGAGAAGGATGAATCGCTCGTCACTGGCGGGCTTGGGCTAACGCTCGATCGGATTTCGATCGATTACGCGCTCGAACCATTTCGCGGTGGACGTCCGGCGTCGCATCGGATCGGTGTGCGGATCAAGTAGCCGGACGGGGACTGGGATAGGCGCGCCGACCTGGGTACGGGAACCCAGGTCGGCGCACCGACCTGCGTTACGGGCAGACCGGTCGTCCGCGCGGCAACGCCATCGTGCAGGACTTGTTCGTTCCGTCCTGCGTGATCGTGATCTTGGCGATTGCACTTCCGTCGTACGTGACAACTTCGCGCCGCGTAGATGTTGTGGCTGCCGAACCTTCCACGGTCATGACGACTTTCATGGACCGCGTCACGATGCCAGCCGTCGGATAGCTCGCTGTGCCGCTGGTGGACTTCGGAATCACGAGGTTGACCGTCGTGTCACCGGAAGAACGAGACGATGTGAATTTCTTGCCGTCTCGATTCGTGCCCGACGCGTTTTCTGTTCCGCTTGATTTGCCGTTTGTGGTGCGTTTGGTGCTATTGAACGCGAGACCCGTTGTGGTGCGATCGCTGCTGCTGGCTACTGTGGCCGAAACATTGTTGCGCTGGGTCAACGTGCCGCTCACGGTGAATCGCGTCCGATCGTAGTCGGTCGAGCTGTCGGGTTTAGTCTGCGCGGCACCACTCGCGCTCTTGAAAGTGCTCACGCGCAGCACCGTCAGCCCATCCTTGGTCGTCGGCCCGCAGGTCACATCGCCGGTCGACGCGGCGAAGACGCACGAGGCGTCGATGCCGCCAGCAAAGGGTCCGCGCTCCGAGCCGCGTCCACGAGAATCGCCGCCAACAAATGCGCCGTCGAGACCGCCTCCCATCAACCCACGCATTCCGGGGCCGCCGGGGCCACCCTCACCGCCACCGAACCCTCCGAAGGCCATGCCCATGGGGCCGCCGAATCCGCGCTCGGGTGCCCACGCGGAGGGCATGCCGCCGTCGCCAGGTGCGAAGGAGCTGCTCACTTCATTCATGCCAGCCGGAACCGTGTTAAATGCACTCGCCGCGACGATCGCGTTGACGCCAGTCAGCGATGAATCGTTGGAGGAGCATGCCGCTGCAGCGAGCAGCAACGGCGTCATGGTGAGCACCACAGTGCGTGAGCGAAGCATCGATGTTTCCTCGGGTTTCGGCTGATTCTGCCATCGCGACGACCGCCACGCGACATTCATAGCTCTAACCAGGAAACACACGACGCTGTCGTTACCCTACGCGTCGTTTGATGGCGCGAGAAACGGCGCAAGTCGTTCGCGCAACATGCGCAACGCGCGACTCATGTTCGCCTCGACAGCCTTCACCGAAATACCCAGCTCGTCGGCGATTTCGCTGTAGCGAAGGCCGCGCTCACGACTCATTGCAAAGACTTCGCGCGTACGGGGCGGAAGCTCCGCGATCGCGGCTGCAATCGCCGTTTCGACTTCACGACTCTGCACGGCAACATCGGCGTGTTCGGCGGGCTCCGAAAGCGCTTCGACATATACCACGCTTTTTTTCTGCACCGCGAGATGGCGCAGATGATTGAGGGCGCGATTCCGCACTGCCTGCATCAGATAACCAGCGATGCTGCTGTCGAGAGCGAGCGCCTCACGACGACGCCAGAATTCGAGGAAAACGTCCTGAGACAGCTCTTCGGCCACCCCAGGGTCGTGCAGTACCCGGTTGGCCGATCGGACCACCGGCTCATACCACTGCCGGAAGATCTCATCAAACGCCGCGTGATCGCCGCCGCGAAGGCGGGCCAGCAGGTCACGGTCGTCCACGAAGGCGGGCAGAGGTTGCGATGGCGAAGGCTGAGATATGTCG
>JAYUWD010000390.1:0-3673 GCA_043753735.1 Gemmatimonadaceae bacterium | reverse complement strand
GCGACAAACCGCCGAGTGCCAGCACCGTACCCACCGCGAGTGGGATCACCCCTTCAGGAAGCGCAGCGAGCATCATTGCGGGTCGTGGCGAAGCGCCGTCTCAAGCCGCGCGAGCTCAGCTTCGGTCGCTTCGACATCGGCTGGCAGTGCGACTGGTGTGTTGCTCGACGATGCGGGAGCAAGGAGCGCTGCTTCGGCGCGCGAGGCAGATGCCTTGGTGGCATTGAGGCGCCAACCGCGCAGCATCGCACCGATCGCCACCGCACCAATGCCGATCGCGGCAAAAGGAGCGAACCATGCGAGCAGATTGAATCCCTGCTTGCGCGGCGTCATCAAAATGAAGTCGCCATACGTGCCAACCAGCGCTGCCATAATTTCGTCGCCGCTGTAGCCACCGTCGACCAGCGCCTTCACATCGCGATGAACCGCCGGTGAAATGCCGCAGTTGAAGTCGGTCGTGCGGCAGGTGTACACGTCGAGCGTGCATGGGCACGGACAGGCCAGTTCACGCTCGAACGTCTCGATCTGCTTGTCGTCCATCACCGCCTTGGCACCGGGCTTGGGCGCCCGCCGCACCGGCTTGTACGAGTCCGACGTCATCTCGACGTTGCTCGCCGCCGATTGCGCGCTGGGCGACTGCTGTGCGAGCAAGCGCTTCGCCGTCGGACTGGATGCGACCGTCAATGCGACGACGGTGAACGCGCCACGCCCGACGGTCGCGAGAAAGGCGCGCCGATCGGCCATGATTGCTGGCATCTCCTCGCTCACGCACCCGCTCCGACAAGCACGTCTTCGGAAGCAGCAGGCAGTTCGGCGACGTAACCGCTTTCGCGTTCCTTCTGCGCCTGCGGCCACATCACGATGATGCCACCGAAGGCCATCATGATACCGCCAAACCACACCCACCAAACCAATGGATTGAAGTTGATGTGCACTGCGGCCGTTTCGGCATCGACCGCGCCGGTGAACACCAGGTACACATCCTGCGACGGCGACTCGAGGATGCCGACTTCGGTGGACGGTTCAAATGTCGGCTCACCGCGGCTGTCGACGTGCTGACGCTTCTCGCTCGAAAGAACGCCCATCTTCTGGCCGTCTTTCGTGACGTTGAAGGTGACGGCGAGCACGCGGCGATTGAGCTGTTCAAATTGCGACACCCCAAGACTCGTGAATGTCCACGCGTGGCCATATGCATCCGTGGCCTTGATCGTTTCACCGATCTTGACGGTCGCGGCGAGATCCCGCTTGAACATCTGGCCGGCGAAGGCGCAAAAGAGCACCACGACGCCAAAGTGCACGATGTAGCCGCCGTATCGACGACGATTGCGTCCAATGAGACGCATCGATGCGGCAAAGAGGCCTTCGCTGTACATGCGACGTCGCGCACCGATCCCCTTGATGAACTCCTGCGCGATCGTGCCGAAGACGAAGCCGGCGAGGAGATAGGTGACCAACGCGTAGAAATTCCGCATGCCAAGCGCGAACAACACCGAAAATGCGGCGACGCCCGACGCGACGGGCCACGTGAACTGACGACGCAGGTTCGACGTCGATGCGCGGCGCCAGGCGATGAGCGGCCCAATACCGGTGAGCGCCAACAGCAACAGGCCAAGCGGGCCGTTCACCGCGTTGAAGAACGGTGGACCGACGGTGATCTTTTCGCCCTTCACGGCTTCGGACAGAATGGGGAAGAGCGTGCCCCATAGCGTTGCGAAACAGATGCCGACAAGCGCGAGATTGTTGTAGAGGAACGCCGCTTCGCGGCTGATCATGCTTTCGAGTTCGGCCTTGGACTGAAGATCTTCCAATCGCGTGGACACCAGATACGCGGTGAGCGCCGTCGCAACAATGAGGAAACCCAGGAACCAGTTGCCGACCGGCGACTGTGCAAATGCGTGCACGCTTTCAATGATGCCGCTACGCGTGATGAACGTACCCAGGATGGAAAGGAGAAACGTCACCACAACCAGCGTCACGTTCCACTTGCGCAACATGCCGCGCTTTTCCTGGATCATGATGCTGTGCAAAAACGCGGTTCCGGTAAGCCATGGCAGTAACGACGAGTTTTCGACCGCGTCCCAAGCCCAGTAACCGGCCCACCCAAGTTCGACGTACGCCCACCACATGCCAAGCACGATGCCGATGGTGAGGAAAAACCAAGACAGCAGCGCCCATCGACGCACCGCGCCAAGCCACTCGGCATCGAGTCTGCGGGAAATCAGCGCACCGATCGCGAAGGCGAATGGCACAGCCGTCGCAACGAGTCCCAGGTAGAGCATCGGTGGATGGATGGCCATGCCCGGGTTCTGCAACTGCGGGTTCATGCCGCGACCATCGGGCGGAATCCAGTCGAGTCGCTCATACGGATTCGCACCGAAGCACATCGTCATCAAAAAGAAGAGCGCGATCACGCCGAGCGTGCCGGTGACCCACGGCATCATGTGGCGATTTTTCGCGCGGTTCGTAAAGACGGCAATCGCGGCATATCCCGTGAGGATCAGCGACCAGAAGAGCAAGGAACCCGCCTGGCCAGCCCAGAATGCCGTGAAGGTGTAGATCTTCGGCAAATTCGCGCTGGTGTACGACGCAACAAATTTGATGGAGAAGTCATGCGTGAAAAGCGCGGCCCAGATACCAGCGGACGCCAGCAGTGTGAACGCAAACGTCGCATACAACGCCCGCTCACCACTCTTCACCAGATCGGCTCGGCCTTGCAGCCCGCCAGAAAATGAAACGGTTGTCGTCCAGGCTGCCATCAACAAGGCAACCCAGAGCGACAGCTCTCCAACGAGAATCATGTGGCCTCGCGCTTACGCGATTGCGCTGCTACGGATGCGCTATGCGCGCGGGGTCGCGGCACCCTGATAACCAGGCGTCTCGCGGTATTTGTCTGGGGCGTTTTCGTAACGTGACGCACACTTGGCAAGCAGCGTCGTCGCCTGAAATGTTCCGTTGCGGTCGAGTCGTCCTTCAACGACAACATCGACGCCATCGGTGAATGTATCCGGTGTGATGCCTTTATAAACGACGTTGTACTCGCGGGAACCATCGGTCATGCGGAACGACAGCGAGCGACCTGACGGTTCGCGTACGATGGTACCGGTCACGACGCGCGCGCCAACCTTTACGCCAGTGTTCACGAAGCGCGGATTGGACGTCACCTTGGCCGCCAACTCGGTCGGCGTCAAATAGTACTGCGCGGTTTCGTTGATCGAGCTGGCCATCAAATAGCCAGCGGTGCCAAGCACCAACGCACCGCCGACGAAGAATTTTGTACGAGCTTTCACGGGATTCCGTCCTGCAGGCGCGCGACGCGCCGCGGTCCAGTCGTGCGTGGTCACCGAAAGATGAGCTGTCCAAGAAAGAAGATACGCAATCGCAACCCGTCCGTCACGGCGGATCCGCGATTCTGACCAGTCCGGACCCGGCCACCAACCCGACCCCATCCCACACAAGATCACGCGCACTCGCCGTCCCGTGCCCTCGCCCATCCCAAACTTCCTTCCCGATCCCCGCGGAGGTTGTGACCAGAGCAGCTCCAACCAAGGCTTGGGTACGGTGCACACCAACGATGGTGAGAATGCCGTACCCCATCAATTGAATCGCCGCCGAGCTGCCGAAATGCCGCACTTTGTCGCGCGCGAACCAGCGGTCGGGTGGGCGGGGGTCGGGA
>JAYUWD010000389.1:0-3674 GCA_043753735.1 Gemmatimonadaceae bacterium | reverse complement strand
GTCCGTCACGAGGCGCAACATCGGCGAGGAAGCGTTGCGCTCGTCGGCGTTGGGGATCTTGGATGGGCCCGGAGGACCGGATTTGCGAAAAAACATTGATTGAGAAGCCAAGCGCTGGAGAGGGCGCCACCGGACATCGTCGCCGAGGCGGAAGTACGTGTATTTTGACGACCAAACACAGCCGCGGGTGACAATTCGGACCAGCGGGTGAACTGGGCGCGTTTTGCCGCCCGTCCTTCATCAAACCCCGTCGGCTACATTTGCCGCATGGTTGCGCTCTTCGGCCGACGACTACTGCTCTCGATCCCCACGCTTTTCGGCGTGCTGGTCGTCGTATTCCTGCTCTTGTACGTGGCCCCGGGCGATCCGGTCCAGGCCATGGTTGGTGAGCGAGCCGACGCTGCCACCATCGCCCGGCTCCGAGCCGAACTCCGGCTCGACGACCCGCTCCCGATCCAGTTCGCACACTACGCAGGTGGCGTGCTGCGGGGAGATCTGGGACGCTCGTACATCACCAATCGACCGATCATTGACGACATCGCCGAACGGTTCCCGCGCACGCTGTTGCTGGCGACCGCGGCCATGCTGCTCGCGACGCTCGTCGGCGTGACAGTCGGCGTCCTGGCGGCGATCAGCCCCAACGGGTGGTTCGACCGGACGGCGCTCGCGCTGACCTATGTCGGGATTTCGTTTCCGGTCTACTGGGTCGGCCTGCTGCTGATCGTATTCTTCGCAGTGACGCTGCGCTGGCTGCCCGCATCAGGCTACGGGCGATGGGAGTTTCTCGTGCTACCCGCCCTCGCACTCGGCTCGCGCTCCATCGCCTATCTCGCGCGCGTGACTCGCTCAGCGATGCTGGAGGTACTGGGCGCCGATTTCGTGCGCACCGCACGCGCCAAAGGACTCGCTGAGCGAACCGTCATCACGCGCCACGCGCTCCGAAACGCGTTGATCCCTGTCATTACGGTCATCGGGCTCGACTTCGGGGCGTACCTGACCGGAAGCATTTTGACCGAAACGATTTTCAGCTGGCCAGGGATCGGGCGCTACGTGGTGATGGCGATCTCACGCCGCGATCTCCCCGCGGTGCAGGGCGCAATTCTGTTTTTGTCGGTGGTGTTTGTGCTGGTGAACTTGCTCACCGATGTCGCGTACCAACGCGTCGATCCTCGCGTTCGCGTTTAATCGTCCTTTTGACCAAAGATCGCCAGGTTGGAACTGTGTCCCGGGGTCACCTTCTTTTCCGGGTAAATCCAGTGCACCGCCTGATTCACGGCGATGGCGGCTTCGCCAAAGCCGGTCGCAATGAGTTTCAGCTTGCCTGGATACGTGGTGATGTCTCCCGCAGCGTAGATGCCCGCGCGGCCAGTTTCCATTGTGCTCGTGACGAGAATTTCGTCCTTCTCGATGTTTAACTGCCACTCGAGCAACGGGCCAAGATCGCTCACGTAACCGAGCATCGGCAACACCACATCCGCGCGCACTTCGCGAGTGGTTTTTCCCTTGATGTCCTTGAGTCGCAGGCCTTCGATGTGATCGACACCGTGAATTCCATCGAGTTCATGGAACGTGAGGATGTTTACCTTTCCGTCGCCTTGCGCCGCCGCCGCCTGCACCTCCGCGACGGTCGCAGCGTGTGCACGAAAGCGATCGCTGCGATGCACCAACGTGACCGACGCCGCGCGGTCGCGAAGCTGCGCACACCAGTCGAACGCTGAATCGCCACCGCCGATGATCACCACGTGCTGATCGCGGTACGCCTCAGGGTTGGTGACCAGATCATGCACGCCACGCCCATACCACGGCTCCGCACATGCTTGCGGCAAACGACGCGGACGAAACGCACCGATCCCCGCAGCAATCACCACGGACCGCGTTGGAAAGCGATCGGTTTCCGTAACCAGCACAAAGTGGTTTTCTTCCTCTTCAAGACCGACCACCCGCTGCCCAAGGTACGCCGGCAGACCGGCGGCCTGATGAAACTGCAGCGCCTGATCGCGCAGTGACTTTACGAGATCCTTGGCCAGCACTCTCGGAAAACCCGCCACGTCGAAGATGTACTTTTCCGGATAAAGCGCCGTCAGCTGCCCACCCAACTCGGGGAGCGCGTCAACGATCTGCGCCGTCGCTCCACGCATGCCGGCATAAAACAGCGCGAACAGCCCGGTCGGGCCGCCGCCAATGATGGTAAGGTCTTGAACCGGATGGGTAGTCATAGGCGACGGAATCTAATGGGGCAAAAGCACGGAGGATTCGGGGTGTACCTGCGAACTGGGTGGTGAGTGGTGCTTTCAAAACCCACCGCTCATCGCTGTCGGTGCAGCTTCATTCGCTACTCGCAACTCGAACTCACCACTTCAAACTTCGTAGTTAGCTTTCCCCCATGAAGATCTATACTAGAACCGGCGATGAAGGCGCCACCGCCCTCTTTGGCGGCGGCCGAGTTGGCAAGGACCATCCCCGCGTCGAAGCGTATGGCGATGTCGACGAGTTAAATGCCGCACTGGGGCTCGCGCGTTCCATCGAAATGATGCCGCGCATCGATGAAGTCCTGGTGCCGGTGCAGCGCGATCTTTTTGCGATCGGGGCGCTGCTCGCGACTCCTGATCACGACAAGATGCGCGAGCAGCTCACCAAGGCTCGCATCGACGAAGCGCGCATCGAAGAACTCGAACGCGCCATCGACGCGTGCGAACAGGAGCTCGAACCACTGCGCAGCTTCATCGTCCCAGGCGGAACGCCCAAGGCGGCCGCGCTGCACGTCGCGCGTACCGTTTGCCGCCGTGCTGAGCGTCGGGTGGTGCGACTTGCCGCGGACATCGAACTTCCGGTACTGACGGTCATCTATCTGAATCGCCTCTCCGACCTGCTCTTCATGCTGGCGCGAGTAGCGAACCGTCGCGCCGGCGCTGGCGAAGTGACCTGGTAGTGGCGGAGACGCTGTCGCTCGACCTTCCGCTCGACTACCCGGTCTACGTTGAGCGCGGCGTCATCGATAGGCTTGGCCCCATCGTCGAGAAAAGGGCGCCGGCGCACCGCTACGCTGTGCTCTCCGACACCCGGGTCGCATCGTTTCATGGCGCGCGCCTACTCGATCAACTTCCTGCGGATCGTACGCGGCTGTTCACGATTCCACCCGGCGAACACGAAAAGACGCGCGAACGTTGGGCCGAGTTGACCGATGCATTGCTTGCGTGGGGTGCGGGTCGCGATACGACGGTCATCGCACTGGGCGGTGGAGTCGTTGGTGACCTCGCCGGATTCGTTGCCGCGACCTATATGCGCGGCATCCCCGTCGTGCAGGTGCCCACGACGGTGCTGGCGATGGTCGATGCGTCGGTCGGTGGCAAGACAGCCATTGACACCCCATTCGGCAAGAACCTTGTCGGCGCGTTTCACGATCCGAGTGCTGTGATCATGGACCCGGCGCTCCTTGAAACGTTGCCCCCGGCCGATCTCCGCAGCGGGCTCGCCGAAATGATCAAGCACGGCGTCATTGCCGACGCGAGCTACTTCGACGCGATCCTGCACGAGCTGCCTGATATCGGAGCGCGCGGCGCACAGGCCCCGGCGTTCGCGTCGCTCATCGCGGGCAGCGTGCGCATCAAGGCCGCCGTCGTTGCAGAAGACATGCGCGAGAACGGGCGGCGCCAGACGCTCAACTTTGGCCACAC
>JAYUWD010000388.1:0-3683 GCA_043753735.1 Gemmatimonadaceae bacterium | reverse complement strand
GTCTCGATGCCGGAATCGCGGGCCCAATCCTCAAGGAAGTCAAAGAGCGTTTGCGCTTTCTGGTCGACGTCGGACTCGACTACCTCACACTCAATCGTAGCGCCGAATCACTTTCCGGTGGGGAGGCGCAGCGCATTCGCCTTGCAACGCAAATTGGTTCGCGTCTTGTCGGTGTACTCTACATTCTCGACGAACCAAGTATCGGTCTGCACCAGCGCGACAACGGCAAGTTGCTCGAGACGCTCAAGCAACTTCGAGACCTGGGCAATACGGTCATCGTCGTCGAGCACGACGAAGAAACGATCCGCGAAGCTGACTATCTGATCGACCTGGGCCCTGGCGCCGGTAAGCACGGTGGTGAAGTGATCGCGCAGGGTTCGGTCGACGATGTGATGAACACCCCAGGTTCGATCACGGGTGCGTACCTGCTCGGCACGCGAAGCATCCCTGTGCCCCAAAAACGTCGTCCCGTCGATCCAGCACGCGTCGTGCGAGTCGACGGTGCTCGCGAGCACAACCTGCAGGGTGTCGACGCGCTGTTCCCACTTGGATTGTTTGTGGCCGTCACTGGCGTGTCAGGTTCGGGCAAGTCGACGCTGGTTACGGATATTCTGCAACGCGCGATGTCACGTCACTTCTATCGTGCGCGTGTGATCCCTGGTTTGCATGATCGCATCACCGGACTCGAACATCTCGACAAGCTCATCGACATCGATCAGAGTCCGATCGGTCGTACGCCACGTTCAAATCCGGCCACGTACACCGGGGTCTTCACGCCGGTGCGCGAACTGTTCGCCGAACTGCCGGAGTCCAAGATTCGCGGCTACGGCCCGGGACGGTTTTCCTTCAACGTGAAGGGCGGGCGTTGTGAAGCGTGCCAGGGCGACGGACTCGTGAAGATCGAGATGCACTTTCTTCCTGATGTGTTTGTGCCATGTGATGTGTGCAAAGGGAAGCGCTTCAATCGCGAAACCATGGAAGTGCGTTTTCGCGGCATGAGCATCGCCGAAGTGCTCGACCTCACCGTCGAAGACGGATGCACCTTCTTCGAGAACCAGCCGCGTATTGCGCAAAAACTCGAAGCACTTCGCGATGTTGGACTTGGCTACATCCATCTCGGACAGAGTGCAACGACATTGTCGGGCGGTGAAGCGCAGCGCGTGAAACTCGCGACCGAGCTTTCAAAGCGCGATACTGGGCGCACGTTGTACATCCTCGACGAGCCGACGACAGGCCTTCATTTCGAGGATGTTCGCGTCCTGCTCGAAGTGCTGCACAAGCTCGTCGATCGCGGCAACACCGTCCTGGTGATCGAACACAATCTCGATGTTATCAAGACGGCCGATTGGATTCTTGATCTCGGTCCTGAAGGTGGCGTGCGCGGCGGGCACATCGTTGCGCAGGGCACGCCGGAGCAAATTGCGAAAGTGTCAGCGAGCCACACCGGGCACTATCTGAAAGCACTACTCAAAAAATGATGTTGCCGCGCGCGTCAGAACACGTGCATGCGTCGATGCGTTCATGTGTGCATGCGCGTGAATGTGTGTATCGGTATTTTTTGGGGCACGTCACTTGTTGTATTGGGAGACGCTGGAGCAAGCGGGACGCACCTCGCTTGCACAATCTCTCACAGGAGAACGTATGACGCTTGCACGAGGTGTACACGGTTTGGCAATGGGCGCTGCGCTGGGCATTGCGACGCCAGCGTACGTTCAGATCAACTTTTACACGCAGGGTTTTTTCACAAGCGGGACTGCGACGTGCAATACCATCGCGCTCATAATCGGGGCACCGCAGGACGCGACGAGAGCGTCTCGGGGTCCACACTTGCGTACACAGCAGCGCCGTTGAACCCAGGCCCGATTTCCAGTGGCAGCGTGATCAGTCTTGGGCAACTTCGGCTCACCGGAACGGGCAATCTCACTGTTCCAACTCCAACCATTGGCTTCACGGTACTGGTTCGTCAGACAGCGCCGACACATCGGGTACTGGAACTTTTACCGGGCTTATTTCAGGTAACGTGGCCACCGATGGTCCGAATGGTGACTTCAGCTCGCTGAGATGGATCCCGAATTCCGTGATCAACGTTCAACCGTCCATCTATCAGCTCTTTTTCGATAACATTGGCCCTGCTGCTGGGGTTGCTCTTGGAATTCCGATAAACCAAACGCGCGGTATTAATGCGTTGGTCACCACGGTCCCTGAACCTGCTTCAGTCGTCCTCGTGGCTGGTGGTCTTGCGGCTGTCGCCATGCTAAACCGTCGTAACCGTAAGCAAGTCAGTAACGCGGCGTAGTCCAAGTCGCTTGACACTTACGCGGGCGGCCTGATCAACCGCGCGCGTTTGTTGTAGCATGATGTCCGGACGTAGATTGAAAGATGGTCTCCCTCCTTGATATCATCGGGCCCGTGATGGTTGGGCCAAGCTCGAGTCACACCGCCGGTGCATGTCGGCTCGGTCTCCTCGCCCGCTGCCTCGTTGGAGGAACCCCACAACGTGCAACCGTCGAATTGCATGGTTCCTTCGCTCGCACCGGCGAAGGGCACGGCACCGACAAGGCGATCGCTGGCGGACTGATGGGTTTTCGACCAGACGACGAACGGCTACGCACTGCGCTCGAGATTATGGAGCGTGAAGGACTCGTCTATAAATTCGAGAAAACGTCGCTCGGCGACGGTGCGCATCCCAATACCGTGCGTATCTCGCTGGAGCGGGGCGATCGGCATGCGCAAATGGTCGGCGCATCGCTCGGTGCCGGTCGCGTGCAGGTGACTGAGATCGACGGCTATCCCGTCGACATCACCGGAAATCTGCATACCATCGTGCTCGTCGCGGGTGACGTTAAAGGGTCGATTGCGCGCATTGCTGGGTTGCTTGCCGACAACGATCTCAACATCGCCACGCTCAAACTTTCGCGCAAAGAACGCGGAGGTGACGCGTTCATGGTGATCGAAGTGGACGAACAACCGGGCGAACCGTTGCGCGACGCTATCCGCGCATTGCCGTGGGTGAAGTGGGCGTTCCGTGTCGACAAAGTGAGCGCCTGATGTACAAGAGTCTTGCAGAAGCAATCAAGGATGCGGAAGCGCGTAACGTTCCACTGTCGACTGTTGCGCTTGAAGCTGAAGCGCGTGATCAAGGTCGACCGATCAGCGAAATACGCGATGCGCTGCGACGTGCGCTGGTCGTCATGCGCGAAGCTGTCGCGCGTGGCATGATTGGGGATCTTTACAGTGCGTCGGGGCTTGTTGGCGGGGACGCCGCAAAGTTGCGCACCGGCGCCGATGGGCCGCTCGCCGGCACGCCATTTCGCGATGTACTCGCGCGCGCGCTCGCCGTGCAGGAAGTGAATGCTGCGATGGGGGTGATCGTGGCCGCGCCAACGGCTGGCGGCGCAGGTGTGTTGCCTGCCGTGCTCACTGGTCTCGCGGCCGCGCGCGGCATCGACGATGAACTGGTGATCTCGGCGCTCGCGACTGCCGGGTTGATCGGCGCGGTCGTTGCCGAACGCGCGTCCCTTTCCGGTGCAGAAGGCGGTTGTCAGGCGGAAACTGGCGCGGCGGCGGGCATGGCCGCAGGCGCTGCCGTCGAAATGCTTGGCGGCTCTCCGCGCCAATGCGGTCACGCAACGGCGCTTGCGCAGCAAGGCACGCTTGGACTCGTTTGCGATCCACTCGGCGGT
>JAYUWD010000387.1:0-11136 GCA_043753735.1 Gemmatimonadaceae bacterium | reverse complement strand
CGATCAGGATGCGCCCCTGCTGCGGCTGTGCAAACGCCATGATCAGCGAAATCATCGTGCTTTTTCCTGAGCCGCTCGATCCAACCAACGCCGTTGTGGTGCCGGCCGGCGCAGTGAAGCTCACTCCGCGTAGGACCGGCGTATCCTTTTCATACTCGAAGACGACGTTTTCGAACGATACGTTGCCGTTGATGCTGGTCACCGCCAGACGCGTCGCGTCTTCCTGATCTTCGGTTACCATATCGCGCAGTTCGCGAATGCGATCGAGCCCGGCAAACGCTTCCGTGAGCTGTGTGCCGATGCTGGCGATCTGCACGAGTGGCAATGTCACCACACCGATGAACAGCAGATATGTCGTCAGGTCGCCGACGGTCATACGCCCCGCAATGAGATCGCGTCCACCTACGATGATGATCAGCACGCTCACCATGCCGATCACTGCAACCGATAGCGCACTCGTAACCGATGTCCCGGTGATCGTCTTGGCGACATTTGCAAACAGGCGTTGCACACCGACCTTGAATACCTGGCGCTCACGCTCTTCGGCGGTGTACACCTTGATCAGGCGGATACCGCCGATCGTTTCGGTCAGACGTCCGGTTACTTCAGCCGTGATGATGCTGCGTTCGCGGAAGATCGGGCGTAGCCGCTTGAAGGCGATCGACATGCCGACGCCAAAGATCACCAGGAAGAGCACGGTGGCACTGGTGAGCCGCCAGTTGAGATAGAGCAGTACGACCAGCGCACCGAGCGCACTGACGAATCCGCCAACGAGCTGAATGAGCCCCGTGCCTACCAGATTGCGAATGCCTTCCGGGTCATTCATCACGCGCGAGACGAGCACACCACTTTTGGTGCTGTCGAAAAAACGAACCGGAAGGCGGATCAGGTGTGCCTGCACATCCTCGCGCAGTTTCGCGATTGCCTGCTGCGCGGCAACGCTTACGATCTGCGACAGCGCAAACGACGTGATCGCGTTGATGAGCGTCGCGCCAAATCCCACCAACGCGATCGGCCAGAGCAGCTCGTAGCGCTGTTTCGCCATCACTTCGTCAAACAGGTATTTCGGCGTCAGCGGCAACACGAAGCTTGCCGCTCGGCTCACCAGCATCAGTGCCATGCCGATGCCGACCGACTTGCGATGTTCCCAAAGGAGCGCGCGAGCTTCAGCCCAAGCGCGTTTGGTATCGTATTTGGGTTTTTTTGACGGTGTAGAGGCCATGTATGGAAAGTACCATGTTCTAGCGGCCTCGTGTCAGTCTGAAGAGAGCATCGTTTACGTTGAGTTGTGGCGCATCGCTCCATGTAGCGCTTTCGTCGCCCCGCTGCGCGCGTGGAGCAAACATTGCACGGGCAAGCGTGTGGCGTGGGCACCGCGTATCTTTGGCAATCTGGCCCCGCCCGCTCCGCGCCGTTTCATTGGCGCGGATACTTCATGCTCGAACTCCCACGGGAATGCACATCCCCGATGCAGATCTGCTCGCCAAGGTTGAAGTACTCGCCGACCTCGAGCCTGATGTCAACGAACTCATGGTCGCGCACGAGGCCAAGCGCATTCTATGGTTCCCAAGCGAAATTCTTGCGGCCGCCCCGGACACCGATCCTGACGAGCATGTGCGCCAACTTCGCGAACGGGCCAAAGGGATCAGCCTGCCGGGACGCGTCGCACTCGCCCTCAACCTGCTGACTGAAGAAGGGCTGCCGCACTTCCATCGCCTGCTGGCTGTGTATCTCGGCAACGAATCGTTCTGGTCGCGTTGGACCAACCTGTGGACGGCCGAAGAAGACCGGCATGGCGCGATCCTGCACGACTACATGCACGACAGCCGCATCCTCGACAATCCGGTGCTGGAGAGGATGCAATTCGAATACCTCAAAGCCGGCTTTGCGCCTGCGTGGGACCGCGATCCGTATCGCGTATTCGTGTACACATCGTTGCAGGAACGCGCCACACAGGTGAGTCACGCCAACACCGGCAAGCTGGCGAGCGAGTACGAGCCGCTGATCGGTGAAGTGTTGTCGAATGTCGCCAAGGAAGAGGCGCGTCATTACGTCTTCTATCGCGCCATTTTCGAGAAGTGTCTCGCGCGCGACCCGAATCGCGCCCTCGAATCGGCCGCGTTGATCATGCCGAGTATCGACATGCCGGGGATCAACATGCCGCACTTCCGCGAGATGGGCGATGTCATTCGGCGCGCCGGCATTTATGGCCCGCGCGACTACCTCAAGATCGTCGAGGAGTTGATCAAGTTCTGGGCGATCGACAAGCTTGAAAGTTTGAACGAGATCGGTCGCAAGGCACAGGAAAAAATCTGCGCCATTCCCGCGCGGCTCGAGCGCGTTGCCGACATGATGGAGACACGTAGTCGCGCCAAGACCTTCTCGTTTGCGGTCGCCCACGCGAAAGAATTCGCGATGGATTGAGGTTGGCGTGACGCAATCAGTTCACTGCGCAACAGCACGCGAGCGATAGTTCACCCGCTGTTGCGCAGCCCCGCCGAAATACCATTGATCGTCAGGTGAATGCCGCTTTGGATGCGCTCATCCACCACGCCATCTCCGTTCGCTTCACTCGTGCGGAGCCGGCGCAACATCGCGATCTGCAAATGATTGAGTGGGTCCATGTACGGAAAGCGGTTGGCGATCGAGCGCTCGAGGAGGCGATTCTCCGCCAAAAAGCGTGTCTGCCCCGTGATTTTCATGAGCAGTTCACGCGTGCGATGCCATTCACCTTCAATGCGACCAAAGATTTCCTGCCGCAGACGGACATCGCTCACCAACTCAGCGTAGCGAGACGCGATTGCGAGATCCGATTTCGCGAGCACCATGTCCATGTTGGACAACAGACTCCGAAAGAACGGCCATGTGTGTGCCATCTCCTGCAGCGTCGTCAGTCCCTCGGGTACTTCGACGAGCCATTGCTCCACCGCAGTGCCAAATCCGTACCATCCTGGCAGCATCAAGCGGCACTGTGCCCACGCAAATACCCAGGGAATCGCCCGTAGGTCTTCGATACGATCCGACGACCCACGGGCGGCGGGCCGACTCCCGATATTGAGCGTCGCGATTGCCGCCAACGGTGTCGATTCGCGAAAGTATTGCGTGAATCCGGGTGTTTCGTAAACCAGCGCTCGATACGCATTGAAAGCGAGCGTAGACAACCGATCCATGATCTGTTGCACGTGCTCGGCGTGCAGCACCTCGGGCTCGAGATTCATCATCGTCGCTTCGATCGTTGCCGCGACGAGAATCTCGAGATTCCGCATGCCGACTTCGGGCGTGGCGTACTTGGAGGCAATTACTTCGCCCTGCTCGGTGATGCGAATCTGTCCGCTGACGGCACCGGCCGGTTGCGCAAGAATCGCATCGTAGCTCGGACCGCCGCCACGCCCCACCGATCCACCGCGGCCATGAAACAGCCGCAGCCGCACGCCATGCAATCGAAACACGCGCGTCAGTGCAATCTCGGCCTGATACAGTTCCCAACCCGACGTGAGAAAACCGCCGTCCTTGTTGCTGTCGGAGTAGCCCAGCATCACCTCCTGCGTGTCGCGCATCGAAGTCACAAGCGCTCGATATATCGGTAATGCAAACGCCGCCTGCATCGTATCACCGGCGCGGCGCAAGTCTTCAATGGTTTCGAACAACGGAAT
Organism: Gemmatimonadaceae bacterium; assembly: GCA_043753735.1. Classification (GTDB taxonomy): domain Bacteria; phylum Gemmatimonadota; class Gemmatimonadetes; order Gemmatimonadales; family Gemmatimonadaceae; genus Gemmatimonas. The sequence goes on along the minus strand of JAYUWD010000387.1, from coordinate 7,483 downwards.
GATCTGCAGGCCAAGGGTCGGTGTCGCGCCACCACTCATCAGCCCCGCTTCCTTGAGCAGCAGCGCCACTTCCAGCAAATCGGAAAGACCATCGCACTTGGAGATGATGCAGTGCGGCAACAGTGCATCGCCATAGCGTTTGCGCAGGTCGCGCGCCGCAAAGAAGATCTGCAATTCCCCACTCACCTCGGGCGAATAGCGCAGATACGGCGCGTACAACGGGCGCGTACCCTGCAACTCTCGACTGAGCAGGTCGATGCGCGCTGATTCGTTCAACGACTCGTACGCGCTGTGCACACCGGCCTGCGCCAGCAATTCAGCAACCACACGCACATAGACGTCGGAATTCTGCCTGAGATCCACCGGAGCAAGATGAAACCCGAACACGTCCACGGCGCGAATCAATCGACGCAGTCTTCCCGTCGCGAGACGGGCGACATGATTTGCGCGTAACGAGTCGCGAATGACGACGAGGTCGCCCGCCAGCATGGCCGCGCTCGCGTACGGCTCTGCATCTGCCACCGCCGCGCGCGCCGGTTGTGCCTGATCAAAGGAACGCGCTGTTGCAGCCAGTCGCGCATAGATCCCGATCAACGCCCGGCGATACGGCTCATCGATTCGTTGCGGTGACGCATCTGGCGATCGATCCGACAACGCCACCAACTCCGGCGTGACATCGAGCAACAGCTGCGACAGCGGCAACTCTTCGCCGAGCGCATGCACTTCGTCGCTATAGAAATCGAATGCCGAAGACGACTGAAGCCGTACGGTTTCACGCAACGTTTCCGCGGTCACATATGGATTCCCATCGCGATCACCGCCAATCCAGCTGCCGATGCGAAAGAAACTGGGCAGCTTCCATTCGCGATCCGGAAATCGCTCGTGCAACAGATCCTCCGTCATGCTGTACAACCGCGGTACCTCGCTGAAGAAGGTGCTGCGATAGTAGTTAATTCCGTTCTTCACTTCGTCGATCACACGAAGACGCGTTGGCCGCACCATGCGCGTGTGCCACAGCGTCAGCACGAGTTTCGTCAACTCGTCATCCACCTCGGCGCGTTCATTTGGTGTGAGCGTCCATCGGTCTGATCGATCAAGCAGTTCCGCGATATTGTGCAAGGCGCGTTGTGTACTTTGGCGCTGCACTTCAGTGGGATGCGCGGTCAGAACCGGCGAAACCAGCGCGTGTTGAAAGAAATCATCGAGCCGTTCGTCGACTGCCGTCGCGTCAGTCCCGGAACGCTGGCGGATGATCGCATCGAGCGCGTACGACAGACTGCCGGCGCGCGGCGGTGAACTGGCCATTTCGTGCGCACGCCGACGGCGAATATGGTGCGCGTCTTCGGCGATATTGGCCAACTGCAGGAAGTAGGCAAACGCCCGCACCACCAGCACCATCGTGTCGCGTGGCAGATCATCGAGCAGGTGATGCAGCGCCGCGCGATCTTCCGGCTTACCTTCGCGCGCAAACCGAACGGCGGTCTGTCGCACCGTCTCCACCAACTCGTACGTCGCGTCACCCTCCTGCTCACGGAGTGTGTCGCCGAGTAGTCGGCCGAGTCGGCGGATGTCGTCGCGAAGCGGTCGATCCTTGTCGAGCAGTGCGGTGCGCGGCGTGTCGGTCATGTCTCAGTATACGCACGGATACAACTGCTGTTTCTTGCTTTTGGTTCGTTGTGTCTGCGAAAATCATAGCAGTTATCCGAGTTCATCCGCGTTAGTCAGTCGCAGTTCGCAGTCACCGACGCAGCCCCTTCACAAGGATGTCGGGATAGTCCCCAAAGATCCCATCCACACCAAACGCCGCGAGCTCCCGCACCTCGGCTAGCGGATTGCCACTGTATCGCTTGGGCAGAAAGACCGTCTCCGGCCGCAGCGTCCACACGTGTACCCGCAGTCCCGCCGCGTGCGCATTGTTCACGAGCGGGCTCGCCACCGCGGCGCTGTCGCCGCCGATCACAAGTCGCGTGTTGGCCCCGATTGCGAACGCGTAGGTCGCAATTTCACGAAGTCCAGCAGGCGTGAGCATATCATCAAACTTTCGCATCTCGCCGCTGACCACAAAGTCGTACGGCCGCTCGCCGCCAGAGACAAGCTGCACGAGACGCACGTTCGTTTCCGTGTGCAGCATCTTCAGGTTGCCGACTTCGAATGACTGGATGAACACGGGCGCATCGCGCCGATCGAGACCGTGCGCACGGAGGGCGCCGAGCAACTTGGGCTCGAGCGGGAGCCCAATGTTGCGGAAATACGTCGGATGCTTCGTTTCCGGATACACACCCACCACGCGCCCCCGACGGCGGCCCGCACTGTCAGCAAGCGCGAGCACTTCCTCAAAGGTCGGAACCTCGAACTGTCCGTCGAACTGATGAGACCGAAACGGCAAACGCTCCCTCGCACGTAGCGACTTGATCTCGGCGAGTGAGAAGTCTTCCGTGAACCAGCCGCGCACGGTGTCCCCATCCACCACCTTCGCCCTTTTGCGATCCGCAAACTTCGAGGCAACGTCGGTTGTGCCGCCAATCTCGTTTTCGTGACGTGCGATCAGTACGCCGTCCTTGGTGCTGACCAGGTCCGGTTCAATAAAGTCCGCGCCCATCGAGATCGCGAGCGCATACCCGGCCAACGTGTGCTCAGGACGATGACCGCTTGCGCCGCGGTGGGCGATCACGAGCGGTCGAGGTTCCGCCGCCGGTGGGCTGTCGCTCGCCGCGTGAAGTGTGGGCCGAGCGCAGGCGGTCGTGAGCAGCGTGCCGAGCAGTCCGCCGAGCAGCGCAACGGTCCAGAGGGGCAGTGGGGTCGGATAAGGAGGCATGATGATCCAAAATAGCGCCGACGGAGCAGTTCGTTTGTCACGTATGAGCGTCAATACCTCGCGCGTGATCATTTTTTTGAGCAGCTTGGTAATTGGGAACGCGCGGCGATGCATCCGGTATCGCCTTGAAGGCCACCGTTCGATAGGGAGTGTCCGCGTGCCCGTCGCATCTGACGCGCTGCTTGCCGCCATACGCGGTCATGATCTCGACGTCGTCGCTCAGCTGATCGGCCGCGATCCCGGCTCACGGTCGCTGACCGGGCCAAGCGGTGAATCGTTGGTGCTGCACGCCTGCTACGTGGGCGCCAGCAGTCTGGCACCGACTCTGCTCGGCGACCGCGCGCCCAATGTCGCCGAAGCGGCGGCGCTCGGCGATACACGCGCCCTTGACGAAGCGCTCAGCGACGAGCCCGCCGCGAACTCATGCCGAACGACCGACGGATGGACGCCACTTCATCTCGCCTGCTTTTTCGGCAAGGAAGCGGCGGCCGCGTTACTCATCGATTCAGGCGCGTCCCTCGACGCACTCTCGACCAATGCGACGTGCAACACCCCGCTGCACGCCGCGATCGCCGGAGCCTGTGTTCATGCGCTCGTCAAACGCCTCGTTCTCGCCGGCGCTAATGTCGCCGCCCTCGGCGAAGGCGACATCACACCACTGCACGTTGCCGCGTCCCGTGGCGATGACGCACTGTGCGATCTGCTGATCGCGCAGGGTGCAAACGCGCACGCAACGATGACCGACGGCACGACACCGGCGCAGTTGGCTACGGCGCGTGGGTATGCCGAACTCGCCGACAAGCTGATCGCGACTGTTGTAGATGGCACTTCGACTTTCTCCTCTACGCCGGCACCAGCGAAGACGTACTGACCGCGACGACTGATTCACTGTCGAGCGTTGGCGCCAGCATCTTGACCGAGAGTCCATCCGAGCTGGTCGATGTGAGCTTCTTCGCGTCATCGACTTCGTTCAGTTTCTTCTCGATCGGCTCCGTGACGAGTTGTTCCATGTCCTGCGGTGATGCACCGGGATAGACCGCGACTATGGTGAAGATCGGAATGGGAAAGTCGGGATCTTCGGCGCGCGGAATGTTCATCCAGCTCGACACGCCAAGTGCTGTGAACATGAGAAACAACAGAACGGTGAACTGCCAACGCTTCACCGCAAATTCGGCGACTGCACCCGAAATATTCATGGTTTGAGCTCAACCAGCGAAACGGTGGTCGCTGATGGGATGACTCGAACACGCGCCCCCGGCTGGACGTAGGGTGCGCCGCGGGCCACTACACGCGCATCACTTGGCAGCCCCGTTACGGCGGCGCGATCGTTCACCAGTTGTGCGATACGCACACGGTGTGCGGTTGCAATTGGCTCACGATCGTTGGACAGTGTGTAAACCGTCGCCGAGTCCGCATCCGCTTCGAGTAGTGCGTCGACGGGAATCATTGCTGCGCGACTGTTTCCGCGGACGGCGATCTGCACCTGACCTACGAGTCCGGCGGGGAGTGCGCCAGCATCGATAATCGCGACTTCGACCGAGTACGTGCCGGTGCGCGCGTCGGCCGACTTACCGAGCAGTGACACGCGACCGCGATACTGACGATCGCCAATGGCAGTAAACCGAACCGTTGCGACATCACCGACCTTCACGCGCAGAGCGTCGCGGTCAGGGAGACCGAAGCGCAGCACACGACCACGGGCGCTGCCTCCAAGTACCATCACCGTGTTGCCCGCCGCGATGTTGCTGCCCGCCGTGCCAGTCCTGAGCAGGATGACACCATCCTCCGGTGCAACAATGGAGGCGTACTCGCGATTGAATCGCGCGGTCGCAACGTCGGTGCGCGCGGCGTCGAGTGCAGATGTTGCGTCCTGCAGCTGCGCGAGCGTTGCCACGCTATCGGCGGCGAGGCGGCGAATGCGTGCCTGATCGCGTTCAGCCTTCTCCAATCCAACCTTTGCCTTGTCGAACAGTGCATTGATTTCGCGCAGGTCGAGTATCGCGAGCAGCTGTCCCTTGTACACGGGCTGTCCCGCATCAACCATGACACGCGCAATCACACCACCGATCTTGAAGGCAAGTGGAATTTCGTCGCGCGGAACGAACGTGCCTGTGGCGACCACCGGCTGCGCGATGGTATCACTGCTGATCGTGGTCGCGGCAACGGCGACGAGTTGCACACCTTCCTCGACAACAGGTGGTTTGCCGCATGCAGCGATCGCCAGCGTAGCAACCGGAACGAACCAACGAATGGTGCCTGGTACGCGAAGCGCCGGTCGATTTGCACGGCTCGCATTCTGACCTGCGTTCGCGCGCGAATCGATCAGCATTGGGCTGCCCAAATTGGTCATGGTCATGGTCAGAAGCCTCTGTGGCATGGGGTTCATTGCGGGAGTTAGCGGAGGGCGGCAGCGCGCTCGAGTTCAACGGCACGAGCGGCCAATGTGTAGCGGGTGATGACCTGATTGAGTGCAGCGGAGGTGAACGCCGCGCGTGCACTCAAAAAGTCGATCGGTGCGGCGAGACCTTCGGCATAGCGGCGCTCGACAAGTGTGAATGCGCGGCGCGACGATTCGTCGCGATCGTTGGCGCTGACGAGTGCACTGCGCGCTGTTTCCATCGCATCGAAGGCATTCGCCACCTGTACGCGCACACCGCGCTCGGCTTCGCGGCGGCGAAGCAGGGCTTCGTCGCGGGCAAACGCTGCCTGCTCCTTGCGCGCCATGTCCTGTCCGCCGTTGAACAGATTCCATGACAGGACAAGGTTTGCGAGTGCCACATCGTTGTTCCGGTTGAACCGATACTTTTCTCCCTGCACTCCATAGCTTGCAGATAGCGCTGCACTCGGCAGCAGTCCTGCGTTTGCCACGCGCCCTTGCGCTCGCGCGATACGAACACCGTGATCGGCTTGCTGCAACTCTTCACGATGCGCGAGTGCGTACGCGGTAAACGTCTCGCGCGAGGTCGTGTCGATGGCAAGCAGCGAACTGTCGTCAGCGATGCTGATTGCGGCATCGATGTCCTCGTTGCGCAGCAGATTGAAGCCACGTCCTGTGGCATCACGCAGGCGTCGTGCATCGGCGATCTGCTGCAACATTTCGCTGCGTTCGGCGCGCGCACGAAGTACAACATCCGGCGTCGCCTGCCCAGCACCAACGAGTCACTCGCTGACGCGCAGATTTTCGTCCAGCACGGGGCGCATTGCTTCAAGTGTCGCGACGATGCGGTCACTGCTGGCGTAGCCGAGCCACGATTGCTGCACGTCGGCGGCGAGTTGGCGCATGGCGGCTTTGCGTGACGCGCCGATCAAATCGCGCTGAGCGCGCGCGGCGGCGGCAGCACCGAAGAGCGCGTTGTTGAAGAGCGGCTGCACCAACTCGAGCCTGGTTTCCTGACGCAGCGGGAGCGTGGCGCTGATGTTGGTCGGGAAGCGCTGTTGCCCGATCAGTTGATTGAGTGCGTCATAGGCGGGATTGATAAAGTCGCCGATGTTGATGACGCCGCTGTATTTCGAGTAGCGAGCGTTGAGCGCCATCGATGGGAGGAATCGGCCTTTGACTTCGCGAATCGCCGCGTCGGCGCGGCGGCTGGCCGCGGTGTGTTGTGCGATGGCGAGATTTGCGAGCATTGCATCCGCGACGTAGCCGTTCAGCAGGACGCGTGCATTTGGCGTTGCTGCGGCGGGGGTTTGCGCATTGGCCCGCGCAGCGGCAATTGCCAGGACCGCCGCAGCAAAGAAGAGCGTTCGCGCCCGTCTTATTAACGGCGATTTAGGTATAAACATGAGTAGAGTATGTAACATTGTTAGGTATACTGGCCAAAGAGAGGGCGCAAATAGCGCCCGGACCGATGGTGTTTTTTTCGTTTCGGCAGAAAACCGGTGTACGGTGGTTCTAAGCTGACCCTTACGTCGTAGGGTCGCGAAGTGACCCACGGATAACTACGTCGATCAGGGTCCGAACGGTTTCAAGGGGCGGGTGCCACTGGATATAGGGGTCGGTGGCGTGGGTGAGCCAGAGCGAAACGACACCATGGGTGCTTGCCCAAAACATTTGCGATAGCTCATGCGGGTTTGAGAGTTCGGGACGGAAGCGCATGGCCGCGATTCCTTCGGCGACCGTGGCGAAAAGAAATCCGTAGGCGTCTTCGTCTGGCTTGTGTGACGGATTACTTAGGCTATCAATAGGCCCTTGTCGCTGTGGTGTCATGAACATGAATCGATACTGGCTAGGATTCGCCATGGCGAAATCGGCATACGCCTGACCGATCCTTCGTAGCCGTTCGACGGGATCTTCGATCCGGCCAATGCGATACATCGCATGGCCGAGCGCCGTGAAGTCGGCGATGCACAGCTCTTCGATCAGCGCAGCCTTGTCACGGAAGTGGTGATAGATGGCGGTGGCGGTGTAGCCGATCTTGGAGGCAATCGCTCGCATGGTCGTGGCCTCGATGCCGTCCGTCACGAACAGCTCTCGGGCTGCGTCGAGGATGGACTGGCGAGTTTCGGCTTTAAGACGCTCTCGGCGGACAAGCGATGCGGATCGGACGGCGGCAGTGGTCACGGAGAAAAGATTGTTCTATGACCTAACGGTGTCAAGTTGAAGTCTTTCCGAATCCCCGATCCGACGTCCCCGATCTCCCTTGTGTGCAGCGTCACGGCTGCACACCC
>JAYUWD010000386.1:0-11179 GCA_043753735.1 Gemmatimonadaceae bacterium | reverse complement strand
TCGAACGTGAGCCCCTGCTCGTGGCGCTTGAAACGGCTGCACAGGCGACGGAGCAAAAATTCGTGGAGCGCTGGACCGATCCCACGTGCTTCACGACGCATCATGTCTTTGGCGCACTTCGTCCGCCCGAAGGTGCACGACTGATAACCGTGCACACGGCGCATCACGCCGGCCAACTCCGCGCGCTGGCCAAGTTGACCTAATGCCGATCCGCCGCTCCGCCATTGCGTTCGCCGTCGCTGTGAATGTGCTGTGCATGGGCGCGCGGGCAGTGGATCGTCGAGTTGTGGACACCGTCGTCGTCGGCAACCCCGCGAGTGAATCATTGCACGGCTATGTCGGCCACGATGCGGTCAGCGGTATTGCCGACGGCACGTCGTATCGCGAGGCGCGGGGCTGGATGCGCTACGCGCTCACGACCTTCGACGATACCGAAGTCACCTTGGCCTGGACGTTCGCGCCGAGTGCGCGAGACGGTGCCAGCGTGTCGCGCGAGTACGAGGTGGTGGTTGAAGACACTGTCGTCGCGACGCGCCGATATAACAGCGGAGCATCGAACGTTGCGGTGGTGGAGATCGTCATTCCCTTCGCGTTAACCAAAGGACGCACGAACATCGCGGTCATGCTGCGCGCGCGCGGAGGGTCGACCCCTGCGCTGCGCGAAGTGCGCGTCATTCAGGACCACAATGAAGAGATGCACGAAGCGCAAAACGGAGCGCACGAGATGCGGCCCACTTCTTTAGTCATCCGATGAACTCATCGATCTCAGTGCGATGTGCCCGCGTTTGGTACTCAGCGAGCGCGACATTCGCGGGTGCGTTGCTCGCCAGCACGCTGATTGCCCCTTCGCCCCTCGCGGCGCAAGCAACAAAGGTTGGCGCAAGCTCCTCGCAGTGGCTCACGCGCCCCGAACGCACCGACTACGCCGAAACGAGTCGTTACGACGAGGTGATCGCGTATATGAAACAGATGGCGGCGGTGAACCCGCAGATTCATCTCACCACATACGGCTACACATTCGAGGGGCGACCAATGCCACTCGCGGTGATCGGCGCGCCGGGCGCTTCGCCCGAACAGGTCATGGCAACGGGCAAGACGCGGGTCTACATCCAGGCCAACATCCACGCTGGTGAAGTAGAAGGAAAAGAAGCGGTGCTCTGGCTGCTGCGTTCGATCGCCAAGGGTGAGCGCAACGCATGGCTCAGGAACACGGTGCTGCTCATCAATCCGATCTACAACGCCGATGGCAATGAGCGGGTGAACGTGACCAACCGCGGCAGTCAGGCAGGGCCGGTGGGCGGCATGGGCACGCGAGAGAACGCGCAGGGTTTCGATCTCAATCGCGATGGCACCAAGCTGGAGACCGCCGAGGCGCGGTCGATGGTGTCGTTGCTGACGCGATATCAGCCACACGTCGCGATGGATTTGCACACCACCGACGGGAGCTCCAACAGCGGTTTCAACATGACGTACGAAACATCGCTCAATCCCAATAATTCCAAGGGGGAGATGGCGCTCTTGCGCGACGTCATGCTCCCCGAAGTGACAAGAACGATTAAGGCCAAACATGGCTCTGATTGGTGGTACTACGGCGGCGTGTCCGGCACGGGCGCCGATCGCGCCTGGCGCTCGGACGCCGACTTGGCACGCCCGCGTTATACGTCCACGCTGTTCGGTGTGCGCAACATTCTTGGGCTGCTTTCCGAAACATATTCCTACGCCTCATTCAAGACACGCATCTTCGAGACGTATTGGTTTCTCGAAGAAACGCTAAGCTTTGTTTCCAGGAACGCGGACAAGGTGCGCGACGTCGTGGCGACGGCCAACAAGGAATCGGTCATCGGTCTGCAACTGGCGGTGCGTCAGCAGCTGGTCAAGGCGCCGGAACTCAAGCAAATCGTTTTTGCGCCGACCGTGTCCGTACGCAATCCGTATGTCGCCGACCGCCCGTATCGCCTGCGACCCGATAGCCAGGGTAACGCCGGCGTTACAGCAGAAATGTTGCCGTTCTACGGCACGACCGAGGCGACAGAAACGAGTACGGCTCCGCGCGTCTGGGTGATTCCGAGTTCGGCCGACGCAGCGCGCACACCAACGCAGCGCATGGTCGCCAGTGTCATCGACCGGCTCGAAGCACACGGCATCAAATACACACTCACCAGCAAAGACGTGTCGTTCAGTGGTGAGCGCTACAAGATCGCCAGCAACACGATCGAAACGCGCGAATACCAGGGCACCCACAAGGCGCGCACAGTTACCGGTGCGTGGGAGTCGGTTGAGCAGATACTGCCCGCTGGCTCGGTGGTGATCGCGATGGACCAGCCACTCGCGCGTCTGCTGTTCATCCTCATGGATCCACGCTCTGACGACGGTTTCATGTGGTGGAACATCCTCGACCCCATACTCGGCCAGACACCCGCGCCAACCTTCTATCCCGTGCTTCGGTCGATGACCGCTGTCCCGAACTGAAGGCGACATCAAAATCTCACTTCAACTTTGCACAAAATGATTGCTCTGCTTGCCCTCGCGCTTGTCGTGCAACAAGCCGACGCCTGCACCTCGCACTGGTCGGGCGCCATCGACCTGCCATCGGCGAAGCTTGCATTCACTGCCGATTTTACGAAGAACTCCAACGGAAGCTGCCGCGGAACGATTTCCATTCCGCAACAAAACGCGAAAGACGTCTTTCTTTCCAATGTCGACATGCGCATCGACTCTGTGCATTTCACGATCGTAGGGGTGCCGGGCAGCCCGACATTCAGTGGCGCCCGAGCAGCCGACAGCCGGAGTGCGCGTGGCACGTTCACCCAAGGGCCCGCATCGTTTCCTTTCGACATGACGCTCGCTGCCACAGCAGCGGAGGTCGCAGCAACGGCGCTCGAAGGATTCGATGCGTGGGTCGACTCCGCACGAGTAATGTGGAAGGTGGTCGGTCTGTCAGTTGGCATCACGGTCGATGGAAAAACCGTGTATCTGAAAGGCCACGGCGAACGCGATCAGGAAAGACATCTGCCGGTCACACCGCAAACGCTGTTCGCGATCGGTTCGTCGTCGAAGGCATTCACGACGTTCGCAATGGGTGCCCTCGTCGACCAAGGCAAGTTGCGGTGGGATGTACCTCTGCGAAGCTACCTGCCCTGGTTTCGCATGCAGGACGCAGACAAGACCTTGCGACTCACCTACACGTGAGGAGCTGGTGCGTGCGCTGGCGTACCTCCCGGCAAACAAGGATCTGCGCGAAACGTTTCAGTACAACAACCTGATGTTTGTCACGGCGGGTTATCTGGTCGGAAGCATCAACAATACGTCATGGGAAGATGGATTGCGTCAGCTCGTGCTCAACCCACTCGGCATGGCCCGCACAAACTTTTCCGTGAAGCAAGTCGCGGCCGATCGTGATCATTCGATTGGCTATCAGCTGCGTCACGACTCGATTTTCGCGATGCCTTATCGGGATATCTCACTCGTCGGACCGGCAGGATCCATCAACTCGAGCGCGGAAGACATGCTCAAGTGGGTGGGACTGCACGTGGCGGGCGGAAAACTCGGCGAGAAGCAGGTGATTAAACCCACGACGCTGCGCGACATGTACAAGCCATACATGCCAATCAGCGGACTCACCGAATATTCCGAACTCGGACCGATGTCGTACGGCATGGGTTGGTTTGTCGACACGTATCGGGGGCACTATCGCGCGCAACATGGCGGCAACATCGATGGCTTCACAGCATCGGTGACCGTGCTGCCGCAGGATCGCATCGGCATCGTCGTACTCGTCAATCAGAACGCCGCCGCACTCGGTGAGCTCGTTGCACGACATGCCCTGGACCGACTGTTCGGGGGCACGCGTCGAGATTGGAGCGGGCAGTCGTTGGCGCAGTTCAAGATTGGCCAGCGCGCTGGCGCGGACGGTGAAAAGAAGAAGGGCGAGGCGCGCATTCCCAATGCGCCACCGTCTCACAAGCTGGCCGACTACGTCGGCACGTATGCGGATTCAGGTTACGGACCGATCGCCGTCACACTCGATCGCGATACCCTGAGCGTCGATTATCATGGACTGCGCGCCAAACTTCAGCCTTGGCACTTCGAGACGTTCAGCGGACTGCGCAATCCGGCAGACCCGACGTTCGAGAACATGCCGTTCAGCTTCCGCACGAACGCCGCCGGGCACGTCGACGCACTATTGGCAACGTTGGACGCGAACGTACCGCCCATCGTATTTGCGCGGCAGGCCGACCCACGACTTCGCGATGCGTCGTATTTGCAGCGTTTTGCTGGCAAGTACCAGATTTTGGGTGCAGGAGTCATCACCGTTTCGCTGAAGGGCAATGCGTTGTTCTTGTCGCAGGGTCCGGGTGCAGAAAGTGAACTCGAACCGGAAGACGGTACCCGCTTCGTGCTCAAGGCAATGCGAGTAGTCACGATCGAGTTCACGGTGGATGTCGCAGGCAAAGTCATTGCAGCGCGAGTGACGCAGCCCGGTGCGGTGACAGACGCCATGCGAATTCCCTGAGCGATTTGTCTCCGCACCATGCGGTCCACCCCGCCGGTTTTCGCTCGGTGCTATGACGGTGGCGGCGCCGTCGATTGTTTGACCACGACGGCACGCGGCCGCGTGTGAATCAGCAACACGCCCGCCAGCGATACGACTGCACCGAGTATGAACGGCCATTGCAACGACGTTACGCGCGCAATGGCACTTGCTGCAAACGGGCCGATCACGCGACCAAACGACGCCGCACTCTGATACGCGCCGAGCACGGTGCCGCGTTCGTGTGGTTCGGCCGTTGCTGCAACCATTCCGCTCATGCTCGGGTTGAAAAGCGCTGAGCCAACGCCAAACAGGGCGAGTGCAACGAGCAAAAGTGTCAGCGAATGCACGGGCGGAATTGCAGCGAGGCCGAAGGCGATCAACACAGTGCCGGCACGGGTGAGACTTGCCGCACCAAATCGTTTGGTCAGCATGCCGATCGCACCGGCCTGCACTGCAACGGACACGACCCCGACAAATCCGTAGATCCAGCCAAGTGCGCGCGGTCCGACACCGAGTCGGTCGGCAGCAAAGAGTGCGAGTGTGCTTTGAAAGAGTGCGACAGCCGATACGACGATCATCGTCGAGAACAACAGGTCGCGCAGTACCGGGCGTTTGAATAACGCCAGCATGCCTGCGCGCTTTTCACCACGCACCGAGCGACGTTCCTTGGGCAACGATTCGGGGAGGCGAATGAGGGTCAGGACGAACGCCACGAGTGAGAGCACGGCGGCGCCATGTGCCACACGCGCCAGCGCACCGACGTCATCGGGATTGGCGCCCGCGAGCATTCCGCCGATCGCCGGTCCGAGAATGAAGCCAAGGCCAAACGCCGAGCCGAGCAAGCCGAGCGCTTTGGGGCGCGTGGCGTCGGTGGTGATGTCGGTGGTGTAGGCGTACGCGGTCGAGATGTTGCCCGCAGCAAAGCCTGCAACAATGCGCGAAATGCCAAGAAACACGCCGCCGTCCGCGTACGCCAGCATTAGCGAGGCACCGGCATTGGCCAGCAGAGTGATGAGCAACACCGGCCGTCGTCCGATACGATCGGAGAGCGTTCCCCAGAGCGGAGCGCCGACCAACTGGCCAAGGGAGTAGAGGCCGAGAAAGAAGATCACCGACGCCGGATCGACTCCCACCTTCTGTGCATAGAAGGGGAAAACCGGGATGATCATCCCGAAGCCGATGAGGTCGAGAAAAACGACGAAAAAAAGCGTCAGCACAGAGGGTGACCCGTGTGGCTCTGTCGCGGGGCGGAAAGAAGATTCATGAGAGCAGTATCTGCGACGAACAGTAAACTACAACCCAGTCAGTGGCAGTTTGCTTTCTCTTGACTGCTCGCAGTATCGGCGAACGTTTCGGCCACCACGCACCCTTCAAAGATGCCAGACTCCGCACCAGAATTTCCACCCGACGTACCACGCAACGATCGCATACTGGCAGATCTGCAGGATGCCGTCACGCGGATGCATGTGCTCGCGCAACACCCACGCGTGGTGGTCGCGAAGGGGACACGCACACAAGGCGCACGACCGATGGCATGGCAGGTGCTGTTTGAGCGGAGTTTTGGTGGTGAATTGCGCACACTTCGTTATCGCGGTGTACCGGCACGCGCACTCTCTACCGTGCTCGCGCAGGGCTTTGACAGTGAACCCACACTCGACCCCGAGTGGTCGCAAGCCCGATTGAGCACAGCGATGGCCGCAGGGCCCGTCATCCAGGCGTTTCGCGCCGACCGGTTGCCTGACGATGTCGCCACGGCACTCGTCGGCGTCCTGGTGTTTGAAGAAGATGGATTGCACATCGATGGTGTGCGAGTCGTTGCCCGAGAACTGGGCGTGCGCTGACGCGTCGTTGCGCATAAGTTCTTCGCCCATGTCCCTTCTGGATCTGTTCGACCTGTCGCTGATGGGTCGCCGAAATACGCCGGCACTCGAATACGAGGACTTGGCCGGTCGCATCACATCACTGACGTTTGGTGAACTCGACGCGCGAAGCGATCGTCTCGCACGATTGCTGCAATCGCGCGGGCTCGAACGTGGTGCGCGACTCGCGTTCTATCTCGTCAATCGCATCGAGATCATCGACCTTTGGCTCGCCTGTACAAAGCTTGGCGTGATCGTCGTGCCGATCAATGTGCTGTATCGGGAGCGCGAGATACGGCATATCGTGAGCGACGCGGATCCAATGGCCGTGGTGACGACCGCCGCGCAGGCCGTGGAGTTTCCTGATGGTGTGATCTGTTGGGATGTCGACGTTCTCACGAATGAATGCGTATCGCTGCCAACGGGACGACCTGGGGCCGTGTGCGACGCGACCACCCCCGCAGCGCTCGTGTACACGTCGGGTACGACCGGCGCATCCAAAGGCGCGGTGCTGACGCAGGGAAACTTCGCGAGCAACGCGCTGGCACTCGTGACATGTTGGCACATCACAGCCGCCGATCGCTATCTCGCCGCGCTGCCACTGTTCCATGTACACGGACTTGCCAACGGCATTCACGCCTGGCTGGTCAGCGGCTGTCACATGAAGCTCGTCGAACGTTTTGATCAGGAGCGCGCGCTTGCGTGGTTCGAGCAATACAAGCCGACGCTGTTTTTTGGGGTGCCGACGATGTTCGTGCGGCTGCTCGATGTCCCGGAAGAGCGCGCACGCGCGATTGGTGCGAATGCGCGGCTCTTTGTGTCAGGCTCCGCGCCGCTGCCGGCGCATGTCCTTGAAGCATTTCACGCGCGGTATGGGCATGTCATTCTCGAACGCTACGGCATGACCGAAACGCTGATGAATATCAGCAACCCGTACAACGGCGAACGACGTGCAGGCACGGTCGGCAAACCACTGCCCATGGTCGGGGTGCGCATTCTCGACGATGCGGGCGAGCCGGTTGCCGACGGCATCAGCGGCGAGATCTGGGTCAAGGGACCAAACGTTTGCGATGGGTATTGGCGACGCCCCGAAGCCACGACCGCCGCGTTCACCAACGGATGGTTTCGTACCGGCGATATCGGCGTGCGGGCGAGCGATGGCTACATCACGCTCGAAGGGCGCCGCAGTGACCTGATCATTTCCGGTGGCTTCAACATCTACCCGCGCGAAATCGAGGAACTGCTGACCGAACAGCCGGGGATACGGGAAGCCGCAGTCGTTGGTGTCGCTGATCCGGTGCGTGGTGAAGTACCGGTCGCCTATCTGGTCACCAACGGTGAGGTCGACGGTGCTGCACTCGAAGCGGCGCTGCGGAGCCAGCTTGCCTCGTTCAAGATTCCGCGAGGTTATGTGCGGGTGGACGCGCTCCCCCGTACCGCACTGGGGAAGGTGCAAAAGCATCTGCTGCCAAGCTGGTCCGGGGCCCGATGAGTCCGGCGATGCTGTCGCTGGTGGCCCTGCTACTGGTCATCGGCGCAAGTCTGACGTCGCGTATCAACGTGGGTGTACTGGCCGTCGCATTGGCCTGGCCTATCGCCATGTTCGCCGCCGGATGGAAGGTCGAAGCGTTGATGGCAACGTTCCCATCGTCGCTATTTCTGACGTTGGTGGGGGTCACGCTGTTGTTTGGCGTAGCGCAAACGAATGGCACAATGGCGGCGATCACCCACAGAGCTGTGCGTTTGTGTCGTGGTAGTGCTGCTTTACTGCCGCCAATTTTCTTTGTGTTGGCCTGCGTCATTTCCACCTGTGGGCCGGGTGCGATTGCGACTACGGCGCTCATTGCACCACTGGCCATGGGCATTGCCCATCGCGCAAAGATGCCGGTGCTACTGACCGCCCTCATGGTCGGTAATGGGGCCAATGCCGGAAATCTTTCGCCGATCAGCGCGGTCGGTCTGCTCGTCAACTCATTGATGGCCAAGGCCGGACTGGGCGGCCATGAGTGGCAGGTGTGGGCCGCGAACTTTGCCGCCCATGCCCTGGCGGCAGTCGGAGCGTGGCTGCTCTTTGGCGGTCGCCAGTTGCTCAAGGCCGAACGTGCCCCCGTCTCTGAAGATCCGGTCGTGCTCGAGTCCAGGCACAAACTCACGCTGCTCGTGGGCGTGTTCTGGATCGCGGCGGTCGTCCTGTTCAAGGCCAACCCGGGGCTGTCGGCGTTTGCCGCAGCCAGTGTGCTGATTCTGGCCGGACTTGGCGACGATGCCGACATGATCAAGTCGGTGCCCTGGGCCGTCATCGTGATGATCTCGGGGGTCAGCGTCCTGATCGGCGTACTCGAAAAGACCGGGGGCATGGACCTGTTCACGACACTGTTGGCGCAGATTGCGACGCCGGCCAGCGTGAACGGGACGATCGCCTTTGTCACAGGTTTGATCTCCACCTACAGCTCTACGTCAGGCGTTGTGTATCCGGCGTTTCTCCCCGCGGTGCCGGGTTTGGTGCAGAAGCTGGGTGGCGGGAACCCGCTTCAAATCGCACTCAGCATCAATGTCGGGGCAGCGATTGTGGACGTCTCCCCTCTTTCCACGCTGGGCGCGCTTTGCATCGCAGCGCTGCCAGCCGGTTCAGACTCCAAGAAGGTGTTCCGCAGTTTGTTGCTATGGGGCTTCGGCATGACGGTGGCCGGCGCGGTTTTTTGCCAGCTCTTCATCGGGCTTTTTGCTTGATAAGTAGCGCGAAGTGACGGCAGTTCCGATCAGGACCAGCGACCTTTTCAGAGGCCGAAGGCCGAGTGATGAGTGGAGGTGCGAGCGAACGGGCGTTGCTGAGGGCCTTTCTGTTTCGTCCACGCTACAGGTTGCTGAGCTTACGCCAAACTTCAGCTCGTCTGACCCATGAGAAAAAACTCGGGTCGACATGTCGTAAGTCCCTAATTTGCGGGAGTTTGGCGTGTCTTGCGGAGGTTGGTTGAGACGGTCTCAAGCATACGGGCCGCTTTTTTGCCACTGAGCAGTGTGTGCGAAGTTCTCACCACTCCTCTAAGCCCGGTGAATCCCATGAACCGCCTCCTCGCCCCAATTGCTGTCGCTGCCTTGGTTCTGTTGCCCTCGCAGAACGCGGCTGCGCAAACCAATCTTTCACAGTTGTCACAGTACAGCCCGACCACGACGATCAACTATCTGCCGTTCACTGTCACAACGGCCGGATCGTTCACAATGAATACGTCGGGCTTGAACAACATCGATCCCATGATCCTGCTGTTTAGCGGCACGTCGTCGAACGGCGCTGGGCTCGGTGCGTTGCTGGCGTTTAATGACGACGGCGCCGCCGCACAGGCCGGCTGGAACATTTGCAACGGTGCCCTCGGCACCTGCCACTCCAGCATCCTCAGCGCCCTCGGAGTCGGTGATTACACCTTGGCCTTGGGTACCTACAACCTTCCCGAGGCTGACGCGCGCGCTGGCCAGTCCACGTTCAGTGACGGGAATTACGGGCAACCCTACTGCAATGCCGATTTGGAGTACTCGACCTGCAATTACACCATAAACATCACGTCTGCAGACGGCACGGCCACCTCCACAGTCCCCGAGCCGTCGACGGTAGTGCTGGTTGCTGCGGGAATGCTTGGGATGGGCGGATTGGTTCGTCGCCGTCGCAACGCGCCACAGGCATAACCACCACATCAGTTTCGCGTTGTCGCGCAACACAACCGCCCAGCCGCTTCATGCGGCTGGGCGGTTTCGTTGTAACGTTGCACGCAACGTGGCCTCTATTCCTTTTCGGTGGCCGGTGTCAAAACTGCCCCCAGCACCATACTCACAATGCTGATCACGATCGCCCCCAACAGCGCCGGCACAAACCCCCGGACCGTGAACGCGATATCAAAGCGTACCGCCAACCACGCTGTCAGCAGCAACATCAGGGCGTTGAGCACCAGCGTGAACAGCCCCAGTGTGACAATCTGAATCGGAAACGAAAAGAAAGAGAGCACAGGTCGGATGAACGCGTTTACAATGCCAAAGACCAGTGACAGTGCCAGGAGCCCCTGCCAGCTTCCCGCATAGCTGATTCCGTTGATGAAACGCGCGGCACACCAGAGGGCGACCGCATTGACGAGTAACCGGATGATGATGTTCATGCCGCAAGATGGCCGCTGAAACGCAGCAAAGCGAGCTGCGCCGCTATCGCTCGTGGGTGCTAGCGAGCGGATTTGCGGGCGGCGTGCGGGACACCCGGTTCATGGAGCTCATCCAGCAGTTCGGGAGCGGCCCGTACCACAGTGCGCCCCCGATCTCGCTGCTCGTCGATGGCGCGCAGGCGTTCGACGCGGTGCTAAAAGATCTGGCAACCGCGCAGGAAGAGATTCTTCTCGAGACGTACATCCTGCGCGACGATCGTATAGGCACGCAGGTGCAAACCGCGCTCATTGCCGCCGCGAAGCGCGGGGTGCGGGTTGCAGTGCTTGCTGACGCCATGGGATCTGCAGCGACAGCCGAGTCGTTCTGGGAGCGGTTCGAGGCCGAGGGGGTGATTGTACGTCGCTTTCATCGCTTCTGGCACAGGCCTTTTGAAGCCCTGTATCGCGACCATCGCAAGATCATCGTCATTGATCGAACCACCGCGTTCACCGGCGGCATGAACATCGGCGAGGAGTATGGTTCGTCCATTCGCGCCCACTCGGATGGCGCCTGGCGGGACACCTTCATTCGTATCGAAGGCTCGGTCGCACTCGAGCTCGCGGCCGTTTTTGCTGAAGGATGGGATCGCGCCAACGGTCCACCG
>JAYUWD010000385.1:0-11181 GCA_043753735.1 Gemmatimonadaceae bacterium | reverse complement strand
CTACGCTGATGCGGGAACCGAGTCCGCGCAACCGGCGCGGTCAGTCTTTGCGGGCCAGCAGCAGGTTGATCGTGGTCGTCCAGGTGGCGCCGCCGTCTTCAGAGCGCTCGCCAATCTCCTTCCATTTGTCGTCGGCAGTCCGGGTGATCACAAACCGCATCCGTGCGCCAGCGGCCTCTACGTAGCTCCACGTGAACCCCGATCCCTGCGTCGACACCGCAAAAGTTTGCGCCAGACCGCTGCCACTCGCCGACGAAAATGAAAATGTCTTGGTCGGCGTATCGTACGCAAACAGGCCGGCGGCATCCCACAGTTGCCGCGGGGAACCGTTGACGCTCATCATACCACGCCCTTGAATGATCAGCGCGGTGGCAAACGCGGCGGAGGTGACAGACTCCCGCTGTTGCAGCGACATCGTGCCGCCGTTGGCTGTATGAATGGTTGCGGTGCCTTCCCATTCGCCCACCAACCACGCAAACGGCGCGAGTGCGTCGCGTGCTTGAGCCAACCACGCCGCGCGCGGGTCCGCTGAAGGTTGGGCCGGCTGAGCGCCCAGTGATGCCAGCGGTGGTGCAACGGCAAGCAACAACACGCCTGCAAAGAAAAAAGTGGAACGCAGCATGAGATTCCGGGCGGGGAGGGAGCGTGAAGCCCCACAAGCAGCGACATGCCAGCACTTGCGGGACAACCAGCCGGCGACGCGTCGATCACGACGCACGATGTCCTCAACATCTCCTAAAGCGCCGCTTCTGTCTTGAACAAATGCGACGCCACGGACTGCGAGCTGCCCCGTCAGTCGATCAACCGTTTGTGCTCGATCGTGTCCAGACGGTCTCGCAATGCGGTCGGTGCAAAACGCGTCAGGCGAGCCACCTCGCGTGTGAAGTGCGACTGGTCCGAAAACCCGCTCGACAGCGCAATGCCCGTCCATCCACCGGCCGCCGCAGTTACGCCATCCGTTGCCACCCGCTTGATCGCGCCCCGCCCGCGTCGCAGCACGGCAAACGCCTTGGGCGAAAGTCCGACCGACAGTGCAAAACGGCGCTGCAGTTGCCGTACACCGACCCCCACATCCTCGGCGATGTCCACGATCGCCCGCTGACCGTCGGTGGCCACAATCGCCGCCACCGCACTTCGGACCACGGTGTCGATCGCATTCAACTGAAATGGACGATCAGCAATCCATTCATCCAGAAGTCGCGCAACCTCTTCGGCTCGTTCAATCGGAGCCACCGCTGCAGCCAGCTCCAGCACCGACGCGCCCAACACTGATTCGGCCGACACATTGCACTCGCGCAACGACGAAGGCGATACGCCCAGCCACTTGGCGCCCGCTTCCGGGCGAAAACGCACACCCCAATATCGCACGCCGACCTGGAGTGGAACCTCAAACGGACTTTGGCGCACGCCCAACAATCGCGCGCCAACCGCACGTCCATCAAAACTGATCAGCGTGAGAGCAATGCAACCGTCTGGCCAGACGCGGTGCACAAATCCAGGGTGCGGTAGCGCTCGCACCGAAAAGCCCCAGTAAGTCAGCGCGATCTCCTGCGCACTGACCGCAGTGATGCCTGGCTCAAACTCGACATAGCTGAACGGACGCTCTGCCGGTTCGGTGAGCTGCTCGGCGCGATTCACGTCCATTGATCTTCCGTCGCGCAATTCGTGGCACTACGTGGTCTGCGGCCAGCTCGCCGTGATGATGCTCTTGAGTCCACCACGCACATTGAAATCACCGACGACGGTCATGTGCTTCGGTTCGCACAACTCGACCAGATCGTCGAGGATCTTGTTCACCGCGCGCTCGTAAAATATGCCGTCGTTCCGAAAGCTCCAGAAATACAGCTTGAGGCTCTTGGCCTCGATGCACGTTGCAGCCGGACGATACGTGACACGGATGGTGGCAAAATCGGGGGCCCCGCCTTCGAGCAGCGTCAATTCTGTGGCGTCGCTCTCAATACCACCCAACGGACAGAGCGACGTGAACTCAGTCGTCTCCATGAAAATTTCGTAGTCCCGATCGGCGTACGGATTCGGGAAGGTCTCCAACAGTTGTGGTTTCGGCATACCGGAAGATAACGGAGCCGAGAGGGGAGTTGGGCAAAGGGCAGGGACTCGACGGCAGTTTTGAGTTTGCAGCTCGAGTTTCGGAAAGCTCCGATGCGGCTGCTACGCTCCCGTACCCCGCAATTTTTTCGACCACTCCTCCAGCAGCATCTTTTCCGCCGTCGTGAGCGCCCCCATCCCTTTAGCCGCGATTTTGTCCAGCACCGCGTCAAACGCAGCAGCCGGGAGTGGCGTTACCGTCGCCAAAGTCGAGGCAGGGGGCGCGGTCGGACGCACCCGGGCAACGGCCGCCTTGCTCTGCGCCACGATCTCGTCGACATCGCGGTCGCGCGGACGCGACGAATTCTTGGGAACGGGACGCGGTGTGTCGTCGCCGTAATCCGGCGCTGGCGCAATGCGGCGGCGGAGACGATCGAGACTCTGTGCGTTGGGCGTCTTGAGATAGATCCACCCTGCGACCATCCCGCCGATGTGCGCCGCATACGCGGTCCCGCCCATGCTGCCGGAATCGATCACGGCCATGAAGATGTTCATCAACGCCATGAACACCACGAGCCAGCGGACCTTCATCGGCACGACGCCAAAGAACAGCACCTCGTCATCGGGCCAGCGTGATGCATACGCGACCGCAACACCGAGAATCGCCGCCGACGCCCCAACCAACGCGCCGCCGCCACGCGCAAACATGTAGTGGAACGCCCATCCACCCACTCCACACCAGAGATAGAACCAGGTGAAGGCGCTGCTCCCCCATGCGCGCTCGACGCGGGGGCCGAAAAGCCACAACGTCCACATGTTCAGTGCAAGGTGCATCAAGCCCCCATGCACGAACATGTACGTGACGACGGTCCACAGTGCACGCGAGGCGAGATCGCCCGGCGTGTAGCCGAGTGCGCGCGCCATGTTCGCGTCGCCGGTGAGCGTCGCTTGTACGAAATACACGCCCACGCACAGGCCAATGAGCCAGTACACGGCAGTTGCACTGCGGGGCTGCTCGAACTCGTCGTAGGATGATGTGTAGGTCATGGAATCCGGCAAAACCAATTCAGTGCGACACGACTGCTTCATCCAGAACGGAATGTCGCAGCACAACGTTGCATCCATCGACCAACGGGGAACCGTTACACCGATGGCACGTCGGCAAACGCCACGATCACACTCGCCTGCGGGACGTTTCGAGCGCCAGCTGCACGATGCGTTCGCACAGGTCGGGAAACAAGATATCGGCCGCCTGCGCAGCCAGCGGAATAAGACTGGTCGGCGTCATCCCCGGCAACGTGTTCGCTTCCAGACACCACGGCTGCCCTTGGGGGTCCAGTCGAAAGTCGATGCGTGCGTAACCGCCGAGCTTGAGCGCAGTGAACGCGCGTCTCGCCTGATCAGCCAGCTTTGATTGAATGTCGGCTGACAGTTCGGCAACGAACTCTTCGGCCATTCCCGGCGTATACTTGCACTCGTAGTCATACAGCTCCTTCACCGGCTTGATCTCGATGGTCGGGAGGACGAGGTCACCCAAAACGCCGACGGTAAGCTCTTGCCCAGGCACGAATCGCTCAACCATCACCTCGTCGTCAAAGCGAAACGCTTCGGTAATCGCGGCCGCGAGTTCGTCTGGCGCGCGCACGATCGACAACCCGACCGTGCTCCCTTGTTTGGATGGCTTGACGATCACCGGCCAATCGAGATGGCGCCCGACTTCGCCTGGATCGAGCCCTCCGGGTGGCGACATGAGCCAGTTGGCGGTCGCCACCCCAGCCGCCCGCAGCACGACCTTGCTCAGATGCTTGTCCATCGCCAACGCGCTCGCCAGGTGCCCGCTGCCGGTGTACGGCACGCCCGCCATGTCGAGCACCGCCTGCACGGTCCCGTCTTCGCCCTGACCACCGTGGAGCGCCAGAAAGACGCAGTCCGCGTCCCTCACTTCAGGGAGTGTGCCCAAGACGGGGGACAGCGACTTGAACTTGAGTCCCGCCAGCGCCTCCAGGCTGGGAGGGGCGCTGCCGACACCGCTAGCCAAAAGCGCCGCCTCAGTCTCGCGAGACATCACGCCTACGGCCGGGTCGAGACAGGTG
The DNA here is from genome assembly GCA_043753735.1 of Gemmatimonadaceae bacterium. Classification (GTDB taxonomy): domain Bacteria; phylum Gemmatimonadota; class Gemmatimonadetes; order Gemmatimonadales; family Gemmatimonadaceae; genus Gemmatimonas. Next base: position 7,042 of record JAYUWD010000385.1, on the reverse strand, counting down.
ACGGTGTGTCCGCGTGACCGCAGTGCCACCGCGATGCGGAGACCGGATGAAAGTGAGACGTCGCGTTCGGCAGAAACTCCGCCGAGTAAAACGGTTATAAGCATGGAGAGAATTCTACTTGTGAACGTCACCACCTACACAGACTGGCCCCAAACCATGCATACCCTTTCAGCGTTCCGCTCCACCGCCGTTGCTGCGCTGTTGCTCGCCACCGCGGCCTGCTCGAACGAACACAAGGTCGCGGCTCCAACGCCCCCGAACGCGGGAATCGTTGCCGGCACATTGCAGGTGACCGCCACCAACTCGGTGCTGACACTGCGCAACACGACCGAGTTCATCGTCGGCTACATGGTGGTCGACAAGGATCAGATGGTCATCGCGCTCTTTCCGCCATGCGGCGCGCAATGCCCCACGCTCGCACCAGGCGCATCGACGAACGTCAGCTACACAAATATCGGCGGCTACACGTCCAAGTCCACCGAAGCGATCGTGATGTGGTGGACGTACACCCGCTCCGCTGACGGCACTTTGCTCGCGCAGGGTAGCGTACAGAGCAAACGCATCACGCTCTGATTGCAGCGAGCGACGCCCGGGTCTTTTACCTATGCATCAAATACTCCAGCACATCAAACCTCGTCACGATCCCCTGTACCACCCCATCCTTCTTCATCAGCACCGCGCGATTGCTCTTGGATAGCAACTTCGCCACGCTCTCGACGGGTGCGTCCGCGTCGACGGTGGGAAACGGCTGATCCATCGCGTCGCTGACGTTCTGATCGAGCACGCGCGCATCGGCGAGGCTCATGCTGGTGAGTTGCGATTCCGCCACGCTGCCCACGCACACCGTCCCATCCATCACTGGAAGCTGCGAGACGTCGTGCAACGCCATCAGGCGGATGGATTGACGCACCGTTGCACCGGGTGACACGCTGATCATGGCCGGCGCACTGTCATCCTTGCGCCCCAGCACCGCGTCGATCGTGGTCGGCGTCGTATCGAGCATCTGGTTTTCGCGCATCCACTCGTCGTTGTACACCTTCGACAGGTAGCGCTCGCCCGTGTCGCACAGGAACGTCACCACGAATGCGTTCGGATCGTCGACGCGACGCGCCACGCTGATCGCAGCATGCGCAATGAGTCCCGCAGAACCGCCGACAAAAATCCCCTCCTCACGCGTGAGCCGACGCGCCATCGCGAACGCGTCCTTGTCGTTCACGGTGATGAACTCGTCGATGACACTCATGTCCAGCGTTTCGGGAACGCAGTCCTGGCCAACGCCCTCGACCTTGTACGGCGCGCCAACCGCATGTCCGTCGCCGCTGGTGCGCCAGAAATCCGCCAATGTCGAGCCCTGCGGATCGGCGGCGACAATCTTGATATTCGGATTCTTGGACTTGAGAAAGCGGCCAACACCCGAGAGCGTGCCGCCCGTACCCGCCGCCGCGACAAAGTGCGTGATGCGCCCTTCGGTCTGCTCCCACAACTCCGGGCCGGTCGTGGCAAAGTGCGCGGCCGGATTGGCGTTGTTCGAGAACTGACCGGCCAGTATCGCGCCCGGCGTTTCCAGCGCAATCCGCTTGGCCATCTGGACATAATTCTGCGGGTGGTCATGCGGCACTGCGGTCGGCGTAATGATCACTTCGGCGCCGAACGCTTTGAGCAATCGCACTTTTTCCTGCGACATCTTGTCAGGCATTGTGAAGATGCACTTGTAGCCCTTGAGCGCCGCCGCAATCGCCAGCCCTACGCCCGTATTGCCACTGGTGGCCTCGACAATCACGCCCCCCGGCTTGAGGCGGCCCGCCGCTTCATGCGCTTCGATCAGCGGCAGCCCGATCCGGTCCTTCACGCTGCCGCCCGGATTGAAGAAATCCGCCTTCCCGTACAGCGGGGTGCGCAGCCCCTTCCCTACTCGCCCCAGACGTATCAGCGGCGTCCATCCAATCGTTTCAAGGACGTTCTCGTAGGGGCGGCGGTGGCGCACGTGTTCTACAGGTGCAGAGCTGTCGAAACGTGGTTCGACGCGGGAATCGGCGGGGAGTGTCGTAGCCATGGTGCGGATCTCACAAGGAATCGCCGGGGAGTCGAGCTCCCTCGGGGTGCCGAAAATGCACGGGGAAGAGCAGTACGACGGCAATTGGGAGACCACGCCGTCGCGCTGGTTTGAATCGCAACTGCACCGCATCGGCAACGGCTGCGGAGTCGAGAAGAGGTTCGCCTGACGGTTCCAACACCCGGGTGCTATCGGGAATAACCACACCGGTGGCATCGACGTACAGTCGAAGCATCACGTTCCCCTGCATACGACGCCGATACACCGCCACAGGATACCGAAACGGCAACTCACCGCTCACCAGCTGCGGCAGCTCGTCCGGCGTCGCACCGCGCCACCATCCTTGGGTCACACTCGCCCGTTGCGCCGATCGTGTTCGTTCGGAACACCCCGGCACCACGAGGTAACACAGCAACAGACTTGCCGCGTACGATGCGGCCCTACGATGCAGACGGTTATTCAGCCTGCCCACTCCGTCGATCATGGTCACAATGTACACCCCAGAATCCCCATCGGCGTTATCATCTGACATGACCTCTGACCGTCTTGTTCCTGGATCGCTGCGCACCGCCGTGCGCCGTACCGAAGTTTCCAACGCGCAACGGTTCGTGACGCGCGTGAAGTCCGTCGTCATCGCGAGAGCGAACGTGCAGCTCTTTGGTGTCTTCTTGCTGGGTGCGCTCGCCGCTTGCTCCAAGCGCGGCGACGTGACTGCACCCACCCAAACGCCGGCGGCCCTCCGCGCACAAACGGGCGCCCTGCAGACGGGGACGGTTGGAGCTGTACTCGCCACGCCGCTCAGCGTTGTCGTCACCGACGCGGGCGGCCGCGCGATTGGCGGCGCACGCGTCGACTGGGACGCGAGTGCAGGATCGGGGTCCACCAGCCCGACGGCGTCGAGCACCAACGCCCAAGGTGTTGCCACAACGATCTGGACGCTTGGCACAGTCGCTGGCACCAATCGCGTCTCGGCGCAGGTGAGTGGCGTCACACCCGTCATCTTCAGCGCGACGGCACTCGCCGGACCGCCTGCCTCGGTGGTCGCCACCCCTGAACTCGCTTTCCTCGGCGTCGGCGACACGCTACGAGTGCGCGCGTCGGTGCGCGATCAGTTCGGCAACGATATCGTCGGTCAGGCGATCAACTTCACCACCGCCAATCCCACGATCGCAACAGTCAACAGCACTGGAACCGTCACTGCAGTGGGTATTGGTACGGCCAAAATCGTTGCAGAAGCATCGGGTAAAGCCGATACAGTCCCCATCACGGTCTCTGCCGCTGGCACCTCGAGCTGCGGCGCGACCGCAGTGCGCCAGCTGTCGCTCGGCGAAGTATTCGTCCCCACACCAGGTACATCGAGCGCGAGTGCATGTCTTGCCGCTCCGATCGGTGTCAACGCCGAGTTCGCGCTCACGCTGATCTCGACCGCACAAACGTTCAGCACCGTCACACCGATCGAGGTCTATGCAATCGGGAACACTGGACCAACGATCGCTGCCCTCGTGGCCGGACTTTCGGCGTCGGCACCTGCGACACCCGCAATCGATGCACAGTCCACGGCACTCTCGCCAGTACATGCGTTTGAAGTTGAGCGTCATGCCCTCGAGCAGCGTGAGCTGACGCCGCTCGTTGCCGCTGCGCGAGAGTGGAACCGTGCGCGCACCAGCTCATTGCTCGGTTCCATGGTCGCTGAAGCCAAGGTTGGCGACATCATCAAGCTCAACGCCAACGCAAATCAGGGCTGCTCCAACGCCGACACGCGCACGGGTCGTGTTGCTGCCGTTGGTACGCGCGCAATCGTTGTTGCCGATACAACAAATCCAACCGGCGGCTACACCGACGCCGAGTATACGGGCATACTGACGTCGTTTGACACGCTCATTTTCCCGATGGATACGACGGCGTTTGGGGCGCCGTCCAACATCAGTCAGTACGGCAAGATCATTCTCTTTTTCACGCGCAACGTGAATGCGCTCACGCCACCGAGTGCGGGTTACACGATTGGCGGATTCTTCTTCTCGCGCGATCTATACCCCAAGGTCGTCAAAGGCAATCTTGCCGCGTGCCCTTCGTCGAATGAGCAGGAGATGTTCTACCTGCTCGTGCCCGATCCAAACGGCACAGTCAACAATAACAAGCGCGCCAAACCTGACGTCGACGTTCTGAACCTCAGCACGATTGCGCACGAGCTTCAACACCTCATCAACGCCTCGCGCCGACTTTACATCAATACCGGCGCCGCGCCGAGTGAACAGACGTGGCTGGATGAAGGGCTGTCGCACATCGCCGAAGAGCTGCTCTACTTTCGCGTCGCCGGCTTCACGTCGCGACAGAACCTGACCCTGCTCGATATCGGTGGCTCGCCAGCAAAATCCACACTCTACAGCAATTATGCGTCGCAGAACTTTTCGCGCTTCTACAACTTTTTGATCAACCCCGAAGTCAACTCACCCTACGCGCCAAACGATTCGCTCGCAACGCGCGGTGCAATCTGGAATTTCCTTCGCTATGCTGCGGGTAGACAGGGGCCGAGTGGCGAGTCGGCCTTCTTGCGCGCCGTCGTCAATTCAACAACTACGGGCTTTGCGAATCTTTCGAACGCGATTCCTGGCGGACAGTTCGAAGACTATCTGCGCGACTGGACAGTATCGATCATCGCCGACGATTTCAGCGCATCGGTGACGGCAGCGCTGGATCCGAAATACGTGCTGAACGCATGGAATTTCCGGAGCATCTATCCCGGGCTTCGCTTCAGCGGCGGCAGCGCACTCGGCGTCTATCCGATCAACGCGAGATCGTTGCAAAACAATGTTCCGCAACGGATTTCACTCGCGGGCGGCGCAAGCAGCTACATCCGCTTCGGTGTCGCCAACGGCCGGAGTGCACTGTTGACGCTGTCGTCGAACGGTGGTGCGGTTCCGTCGCAGTTGCGCTACGCGGTGGTGCGCCTGCGTTGACGTTATGAACGTTTCTTGAGACGGATCTCGTACATCTTCGGCCACAACTTGCCGGTTACGATGTAGCGATCGGTCTTGGGATCGTAGGCAATGCCGTTCAGCACATCTTCCTTGCCGGTGCGATCGATCAGCGGCAACAATCCCGCGAGATCGATCCACCCGGTCACGTTGCCGGTCGACGGATCGATGCGCGCGATCTGATCGGTCTGATACACGTTTGCCCAGATCTCGCCCTTCACCCACTCGAGTTCATTGAGTTGCGGAACAGGCGTGCCATGGTCGGTGACCGTGATGCTTCGCGTAACCACAAATGTTTTCGGATCACGAAAGCGAATAGCGGCCGTGCCATCACTCATCACGATGGACGTACCATCGGTGGTGAGTCCCCATCCTTCGCCTTCGTACTTCAACTGCCCCTTTTTCTCGAACGTTTTCGCATCGTACACGAACACTTCACCTGACGTCCAGGTGAGCTCGAAAAGATCGTTTCCCATGATCACGATCCCTTCGCCAAAATACGGTTCGGGGAGATCTTTCTTGCGCAGCACTCGACCGCTTGCAAGCTCGACCTCCCGAATGCTCGACTTGCCAACCAGCCCCGTACTCTCGAAAAGTTTTCCGTCCTGAAAGAGCAGCCCCTGCGTGTACGCATCAGTGTCGTGCGGCCAGGAACGCAGCACTTCCGCGACGTAGGTCGGTGTACGCGCCGGCACATCGCCGCCGCCTGCCGACTGTTTGGCAGCCCCGCTTCCAGCCGCCTCCTTGTTGCAGGCGGTGGCGCCGGTGGCGACTGCCAAAAGGCCGACTGCTACGACAGATATGGCGCGCGAACGACGGAATGAGTAGAGCACGGTCATGGTCTTTCGATCGGATGGCGGGGCGGAGCGTTCAATCTACCCGGGGCGAGCGGCTGTCGAATGCGCTTTGTCCGGCTCACGGTGTACCCAGCCGCGCAATTCCGCGAAAAGCGTCACTAAATCCGCCAACTGATGGTTTGCATTCAACCCGCTCGGACTTGGCAACAGCCACAGCGCACTTTCGCCAATCTGCTCCGTCTGCAAACCCAGCGTGGCCTTCGGTCTGCCGAATGCGCTCCGGTAGGCGCCAATGCCCAGGAATGCGACGATGCGCGGTTTGTATTGCATCACGCACCCGCGCAGCCGTGCACTCCCACGCACAAACTCTTCGGTGGAGACTTCGGCGGCAGTCGCGGACGTGCGCTCGACCATGTTCGTGATACCGATGCCGAGTGCCAAGAGATCGTGCTCTTGCCAAGGAGAGAAGAGGCACGGTGTAAGGCCAGCACCGTGGAGCGCGGGCCAAAAGCGATTACCGGGTCGTCCGAAGTGATGACCGATGGCCGCGGTGTAAAGGCCTGGGTTGATGCCGCAAAACAGCACCGCAAGATTGTCCGCGACGAGATCGGGAACGGTGTGATGTACGGCGGCCGCGAGTTCCGCTTTCGTCGGTTTGAAGACACCGTCGCGTCGTGCGACAATTTCGTTTGACGTCAGCTGTGGCATGTGCGGTTCGCTAGCCATCAGGATGGAGCGAGCGTCTTTTTAAGCGCTGCCAGCATCGTCAACGCTTCCATCGGGGTCATGTTATCCGGCTCGAGCGCCGAAACTGCGTCGGCAAGCTGGCTGTGCGACGGATCTGCCGTGTTCGCGGAGAGGGCGATCTCACCAAAGAATCCAAGCTGCGCCATTGGGGCAGACGGTGAAGGTTTCATGCGCGGACCGCGTCGTGTTGCGCTCTTAGGTGCAACAAATCCTTCGGCGGTGAGACGCGCGGCCATCTGCGCGCCTTCGCCCTCCAGCAGCGACAGCACTTCCTTCGCGCGCGCGATGACCGACGCTGGCAATCCTGCAAGTCGACCCACTTCAATGCCGTACGAACGGTCGGCACCGCCGGGAATCAGTGTGTGCAGAAACAACACCTGATCGCCAACCTCGCGCACGGCAACCGTGAAGTTGCGCACGCCGGGGAGTTCGTTCGCGAGCTGCGTGAGTTCGTGATAATGCGTCGCGAA
>JAYUWD010000384.1:0-3721 GCA_043753735.1 Gemmatimonadaceae bacterium | reverse complement strand
GCCGGATACAATGGAAGCTTTTCTGACCCGTTGTTCGGGTACAACGAGACCAATTTTGTGCCGACGATCAACTTCACGTCGTCGAACATCAACATCATTTGGAACACGGGCGGCGACGCGCCACGAACGCAGTCCGCTTTGGTGCTGTTGATGGCCACTCGCATGCTTGCCGTCGCGGTTGTGGTTCGCCGTCGACGGTCGGCCTGAAACCCCGTAGTAGCTGTTGCATCCAATCGGATCTCAAATGAGAAAAAACGGGGGATGCGTCAAGCGACGTATCCCCCGTTTCTTCATCGGCAGTGCGATCAGTAGCGCGGGAACGGAGTACGCCGCCCACTGCCACCGCCACTCATGATGCCGATGATCGTGCCGATATCGCCGACGCCACCACCCATTCCGCCCATTCCACCGCGACGTCGGCCACGGGGCTCGCAGTGATCTTCGCCCGCGGCTCCGCCACGTATGATGACGCCTGGAGTGCGTCCACGACCCTCATCGCCGCGTCCGCGGGTCCTTTCATCGCCAGTGCCGTAAGTACCTGACGACGTGCCCACAAAAACCCCAAGGTCCCCCGACGCGGCAGTCGGCTCGTTCACTGGTGAGGGACCGGAAGCCGGTGCCGATTCGGTGATTGTTGGCGCGCCAAGGGGGGCGTGGTCTTGCGCTGGCACATCCGGCGCGGCGACTTCCTGCTCGCTCACTGATGGCAATGCTGTGGGCGCACGTCGAGGCGTTCGCACTAAGGCGCGTTCCCCACGAGAATTTCCACTCGGTCCGCCGTTTGCAACCAGCTCCAGAGCAGAAACGGATTGTGTGCGCGGCGCACGAACTGTGGACGCCATCTGCAGATCGCGTTCGAGATCCGCGGTCATTCCATTGGGCGCCGTACGAGCGTCGCTTCGGCAGCCAGCGAAGGCAAACGAAAATGCCACCACGGACAACGCGGACAAGGTCGGAATTTTTCGCACGTACTCCTCCAGGCCCGCTGGGGCCGCGACCGCCACAGGTACTAGACTCGCGTTTCACGAGCGCCGGGCACGATTGCCGACGACTTTTCACTCACACTCGGTGCAACAGAGCATGGCAAGAGGTACGCCACAAGACCGCCGTCACAACGCGCTCGCGGACCCCGACGATGCTCGGATCGATCGTCCCTTTTGCAGGACGATGAGCCGTCCCTCTGGGGTGACAGTCTCTCGGCTTTTTTGCTTGGCGGCGATGGCCTTGAGCCTGTCCGCCGGAGCGTGTCGAGACCCTGCGATGATCGATGCGGCCGAACGACGAACGATTGCCGATTCGCTCCAAAAACTCGTGACAAAGGCGTACGACTTTTCGCGTCCCGACGCGCCGACAAGGCTCCTCGGCCTTTACGGCGATAGCGGGCGGGTAATCTCGGCGGCGGCCGGACGCATTACCACAACGCGCACTGCATTGGCGAGCGAAATCGCCGGATTCTGGCAGCGTGTTGGGCAGAACATGCGCGATCCGCAGTTCAAACTTGGCTCAGTCTACGTGGACATCATCACGCGCGACGCTGCGGTCATGACGTTCGCGTACAGCATTCCACACCACACCCCGGCCGGGATGGCGCACACCGTGAGCGGGGCATGGACGACGTTCTGGCGACGCGAGAATGGGCGTTGGCTGATCGTGCAGGAGCATCTTTCTGATACGCCCGAGTCCACGGCGCCGGGTCCGACACCGCCCGATACGAGTCCTGCGGCGGGCATGCCGAGCATGGAGATGCCGGCCACCGCCACACCGGTGCCGCTCGCGCCACGGAAACCTCCTGCGAAGGCGCCCGGTCGCTGACCGGCGGCGCGACGCGATCTTTCGACATATGCCACAGGCAACGATTGGATTGACATTGGCACGGTCCAGTTTCGGGAGAACGCATGTCGCGCCCCTACCTTCCGTGGCGCGCCGGGCCGTTTCGATGCAACGTCCGCGAGTCGCCGGTCCAACTATGCTTGCTGCAGACGGGCGGACAGGTCGTTCGCTGCGCTCGCATTGTGTTGGAGCGCCCGCTGCAGTAGCTGGCGTCAGCGAGTCGAGCCAGCACGTCGGCTCTCCTGCTTTTGGACACAGGTAGTCCTCGCCGCAGGATCGGGCGGCGTGGCGGTCGGCGCCGAGTCGTACGCGTTTGAACTTGAGGACGGGCGCGTCGCTATTTTCGGGGCGTCACGCCGTTGTGCTGCGCGCATACCCGACCGGTCGTGCAGTCACTGTTGGACGATGTGGCGGCGGTCCGGGTGAATCCGCGCGGTCGGCATCGATGTCTCCGTGGACGGTTGGTTGCTTTACGGTGGTGGATCCGGCCATGCGGCGGATTACGGTTTTGCAATTGAATTTCGCACAGCTCCACGGTGGCCATGCCGCCTTTCCCGATGTGGCGAACGATGCGGTAGCGGCCGTCGAGCGCGGTGTTTAGACGGTCGGTCTGTGCGGTCGGTCTGTGCGGTCATCGTCGGCGTCAGCTGGAAGGCGTGATTGGGTGGTGCTCATCGGCCGATCAATGTCCACCATCACGACACAATCGCTGACGGGGCTAGCTGAGGGGCATGTCAGCGGGTTGAGCGACCACCCCGCCCAGTGCGCCGCGGTGCTCGCGCGCGTGGGTCCAGTCTTCCTCGGACTGCGGCATAAAAAACGCTCCCGTGCGACGATCTTGCAGCAGCGCGCCCGGCTCACGACGCGTGTTGGCGGCGATGAACGTGTCAGTGGCGGAAACCATGCGCCGAAAATGTTGCGCCGCGTCCTCGACGCTGTAGGCGCCGGTAAAACGGAGATACGCCGCGTCCTCTGGCGTCAACGTGCGTCGGCGAAACTGCTCAAGGTACGACGAGGGGTTAAGCCCCGGATTTTTCTCGACCACGGCCCACACCAGCGCTGCGAACGGAAGGATGTGCGCATCGGCGAAGATCGCGTCGACCACATCGCGCGGCTCTCGACGGTTCGCGAGGGCCACGAGCTTGTTGATCGCGAGGTCGATCGGATGGAGCATGACGCCGCCACCGGGAATTGGCACGAGCGGAAGAAAACGCCACGCCGATTCATGCGCCCAGTCCAGGCTCGTGGAGTCGCCATCGCGACGCACCACGGCGCTGACAAAACCGCGATGCTCGGCGATGGTATTGACCTCGTAACCGTGCGCGCGCAGTGCGCTCGCATCAGCCGCGAAGCACTGATTCGCCGCGTCGGCCGCGTTGTGAAAAAAATCGAGGTCATCGCTAAAGCGCTCGCCCGCCGGGCCGATATGCAGCGCGGCACCGCCAGCGAGATACGACACGTCGGAGCGCTGCGGCGCCAACAGCGCAAGCACGGACGCTTGGAACGTGGTTAGCGGCATGGCGCCTCGCCGATCGTTAGGTGGACGGCGGCGTCAGGAGTTGCTCGAGCCTCGCAGCCGCGCGCCACGCCTCTCGTCCGCCGTGTTTGCGAAGGCCATCGGCTACCCACGCGACATCGTGAACTCGAATGACGAAGTCCGGTCGCGCCCACCAAAAACAGATAGCGTATTGGGAGCGAAACAGCTTTCGAGCCTCGCGGACAGCCACCATGGCACGCGCGCTTTCGGCGCTCAGTTGGCGTCGGCTACGTAGTCCGCCAAGGCGACCCGCGTCAGCTGTGGTCATCGTCCGGTTCATAACAGAACGTAAGCGCTTATGATCCATTGGACCAGCGGTGGGCTGACGCCGTGGCCCGCGCGCGGTCCTCATGA
>JAYUWD010000383.1:0-3731 GCA_043753735.1 Gemmatimonadaceae bacterium | reverse complement strand
ACTCAATGTTGCGCGACTGCGCTCCGTAGCGGCCACAGTGAGCCTGGTCGTCGGAGCTGTCATTTGTGTCTTCTCGCTGCGCAAGCCGCCAGCCCAGTACGTCCCCGATCTCCTGATGGGCAAATGGACGACGAGCAACCCACGATACGAGGGTCGTCAGCTCGCGTTCACGGGAACGTCGATCGAACTTGGCACCGCGAAGGACGCAGCGCGGACGAGCTATCCGATCACCAGTCTGTCTACGAAATCGCGTGCTGACACGATGATTATCGCGCTGGCCTATGAAGATGACGGCGGCACCGTCGAGCTCCATGCGCGGCTCATCGCACGCGGCAGGACAAAACTCGCCTTCGATCGTCCGTACGATCTGATCTGGGAGCGCCGTACAAACGAGACGCCACGCTGAGCGACGCTCATGCGGTTGGCGGACAGGGCGGCGTCTTCATTGCCTACATCTTGGGCGGCACCGCCGTCGGCGCCGCGTTGATGAGATTCATGAGAATGCGCGCCGCTCCCGGCACTCCGTTTGGCAGCTGCCGGAACAGAGCCAGCGTGACGTACACGTAGCGACCCTTGCCGACCTTGGCCTCGAGCAATGCGCCCAGGTTTTCCGGTTCGTTCGGATCGTTCATGCCGAGCAGCGATGTATAGCGCGCGTCGATCGTGGTAGGTATGTACGTCGCGCGCTCCTGCACCCAGTCCTTCCAATCGTCGGCGCCGATCCTGTTCGGCAGAGACATCAACGATGCATCCGGTTTGATCACGCGTACCGGTGCATTCTCCATCGTCACACGTGCTGCAGGGCGCGTCCACGCGAGTGGGTACGGCGTGACCGGATATTTGCTCATGTCCTGCGCACCGTACTGGACAACGAGCGTGCCGCCACGGGTCGCATAGTCGAGCAAGCGCGGATTCGCCTTCACCAGTGCGTCGCTCGTTTCGTACGCGCGTGGACCGACGACAATGGCCGTGAAGCGTGACAGGTCAGTGCCGACGATCGCGGCCGGGTCGATCCTTTCGACGCGCACGTCGAGCTGCTGGAGTGCATCGAGGCCACGGTCGCCAACGCCAACGATGTAACCGACATGTGTGCGCGGCGGGACTCTTACGGTCACCGCCGACAGATACATCCCCGAGGCACTGTACATCCGCTGCGCGTTGATGTGGTCGTAGTTGATCGTGAAGTAGCCGGTCGACGACACGACCTTGTCGTGCGTGGCGAATGCACCGAGCTGGTGTCGCCCCGGCGGCAACATTCCACGTAGGCGGAACACCACTGTCGCTGCAGCGCCCGGGGCGAGCATGCGCGTACGCGCAGTGGAGTCAGCGACGAGCCCCTTTGGCAGGTCAAGCGTTACTTCAACGTTGGCTGCACTGTCGTACGCCGACTGTATGCGGATACGCAGATCACGCTCGACCGGCACGCCGGCGCGGATGTACTCCATCGAGTTTTCGAGTCCGATCGTGATCCCCTTCACTGCCGCGACGAGAACCTGCTGATCGCCTCTGATCGGGTCGGCGAAGCGATTGACTACTGGCGCGAGAATCGAGACCGGTGCGCCGCTGATTTCGACAACCGTACGCACGATCGTCGCCGTCCGCTCCTGCTGCTGCGCCTCGTCGCGCGCATCGATCGGCATCTGAAACCAGTCCTGCTGCTTGCGACCGTTCACGCGCCACCACGGCGCCGTAGGCTCGAACGCGACGGCAAATCGCTGCACCGTGAGCGCGCTGTCAGGCTCGATGATCACATTGCGTTCGCCACTCGCGGCCAACGGCTGCGGCGTGTCGCGCATCATGGCGTACAGCAACTTCACCGGCACGCGACCGCGATTGAACACCGTGACCAACACTGGCATCGAATCGCTCACCAACAGCTTTGCTGCCTCACGAACGGGGAACGTCGCCTTCGGTGCCGTCGCTTCGACCGCGATGCCTGCTGCGAGTACAAGCGCTGTCTCGGTACGCGCATCGGTCAACGCCAGCGCATCGGCGAGCTCCGCACTCTTCTGCGTAGCGGCCAATCCTCCCGCTGTCGTCGCGTCTCCGCCGCGCACGGCCATCGGCGGCAACTGCATCGCGCCGGCAGCTGTGCGCGCGATGTAGATCGCCGCAGCAGGCACCAGTGCGCGCGCGCGTCTCACCTGACCCAGTGCCCGAGCAAGCGGCGCGATTGCCGCCGTCGGATCGTTGGCGCGCCACACTGTTCGTGCTTCGGCGATTGCGGCGCTCACGGAATCGAGCAACTGCACCACCGCAGGCTTCCCTGCGGTCACGCCAAGGCGGGTCCACGTCGTGTCGATGCCATCAAAAATCGACGTCTCTTTCGTCGAGTCCGCGGGGCCAACCCGTGCCACTTCACGAATGACAGCGTCCATGATCACACCTTTGCGCTGCAACACACCAAAGCCCTGCGACTTGTGTTGCGAACGACTCTCGGCGGCGATTTCGTAGTAACTCCGGCCAAGCATCGCGTCGTACTCGCCGACATTCATCCGCAACGATGCACCGGCCGGGTTCTGACGTGAGCTGCGATAGAACTTGGCCACGGTCCACGGTGCACCATAGCCGGCCACCGGAAAGCGGATCGTATCGCCCGAGAGCTCGTATGCTTCGCGCGCAAGAATTCCCGATATCTGATGATGCCCGTGACCATCGCGCGGGGTGCCGCTGAAAAATGCAACCATCACCTGCGGACGAAAGGCGCGCACGACACGAATCACATCACCCAGAATCGTGTCCTTGGGCCAGTGTTCAAGCGTCTCCTCGGCGTTCTTGCTGAAGCCGAAGTCGTAGGCGCGCGAGAAGTACTGGCGTCCCCCGTCAATCCGACGCGCCGACAACAGCTCCTGCGTCCGAATCGCGCCGAGTGCCTCGTTGAGTTCGTTGCCCAACAGGTTCTGTCCGCCGTCACCACGGGTGAGCGACAGATAGGCGGTCTCGATATGACGCCCGCGTGTCAACCATGCGATGAACTGCGTGTCTTCGTCATCCGGATGCGCCGCCACCGTCAGCACGCGTCCCGTCGTGCCGATGCCGGCCAGCACCGAGCCCAAAGCCGCTGCGCCACGCTCACTCGTGGGCATTCCCTGCGCGGCCAGCGCTTTGAATCCTGCGCCCGGCACGAGACCAAACATGAGCGCCGCAGCAATAGCCGCGGCGCTCGGAGTGTTCAGTTTTCGTACACGAAGATCGCCCCGCATCACTGTCCCACCTTCATCGTCTGTCGCTCCACGGCCACATCGCCGGCGTCGAGTGCCTGTGCGACGATGCGAGCCTGTTCGTCATCGTGCACGTTCTTGTACCCCTCGGCCGGACTCGCGCGCTCCGGACGTCCGACATAACGCACACCAACCGCAGCACCGGCCGACGCGCGCAACCGCGGCTGCACATACGTCCACGCGCCTTGGTTCTTGGGCTCTTCCTGTGCCCAGACCACTTGTTCAACGGCAGGATATAGATCCATAACGCGCGCGATCTCTTCATGCGGCCACGGATAGAGCTGCTCCACACGCACCAGTGAAACACTGGCGCTGCGCGCCGGCGCCATTGACAGATCGTAGTACAACTTGCCGGTGCAGAACACGATGCTGCGCACATCGTCGCGATGCTGTGATGCGATCGGATCATCAATGACCGGCTGGAATGCGCCGGTTGCGAGATCCTGGAGACGCGACGCGGCTTGCGGCAAACGGAGCAACGACTTGGGCTGCATGCAGATCAGCGGACGA
>JAYUWD010000382.1:0-3733 GCA_043753735.1 Gemmatimonadaceae bacterium | reverse complement strand
AGATGGCAGCCGATCTCGTGATTATTGGCGGTGGACTTGGCGGGTGCGCGGCTGCGTTGGCCGCTGCGCGTCAGGGACTCCGCGTGATCATGACGGAGGAGACGGACTGGATCGGCGGACAGCTTACGCAGCAGGCCGTGCCGCCCGATGAGAATGAGTGGATCGAAACGATTGGATGTACGCGCAGCTATCAGGCGCTGCGTACGGGCATTCGCGACTACTACCGGCAGCACACGCCACTGACCGCACGCGCGCGCGCCAATCCGCGTCTCAATCCCGGCAACTGCTGGGTGTCACGCATCGGATGTGAACCGCGCGTTGCACTGGCTGTGCTGCAGGATATGCTGGCGTCGTATGTGCACACCGGACAAATACGGGTGCTGCTGCACCACAAGGCCACGAGCGCAGATATACACCACGATCGCGTGCGCGCTGTGCGCGTGACACACGTTGCGGACGGCCACGCAATCGTGTTGAACGCGCCCTACTTTGCCGACGCGACCGAGTTGGGCGATCTGCTCCCACTTACGGGAACCGACTACGTGGTGGGCGCGGAGTCGATGGCACAGACCGGCGAGCCCCACGCCAAGGCAAACGCCGAGCCGGATAACGTGCAGGCGTTCACCATCTGCTTCGCGGTGGATTATCGGCGCGGTGAAGATCATGTGATCGATCGGCCGGCCGACTACACATACTGGCGCGACCTGGTGATTCCGGCCGCCGACGGGCAGTCGTATCGTCTCCTTAGCTTCGACGAACCGGCCAATGCGCGCATTGGCTTCAATCCCGAAGCGCGCACTGGGTTTTGGTCGTATCGTCGCGTCATCGATCGTGATCTGTTCACGCCGAGTGGGGAGACTCGCGGTCCGTACTCGGACGATGTGACGATCGTGAACTGGGCCCAGAACGACTACTCGTTCGGGTCGCTGATCGATGTGTCCGACGGTACATCACAGCAGCATGTCGCGCGCGCGAAAGCGCAGGGGCTGTCGTTGTTGTACTGGCTGCAGACGGAGGCGCCGCGCCCCGATGGCGGGGCCGGCTGGAAAGGGCTGCGACTGCGCCCCGACATCATGGGCACGACCGACGGCTTTGCCAAGTATCCGTACATTCGTGAGAGCCGCCGCATCCTCGCCGAGTGTACCGTGCTTGAGCACCATGTCACATCGGAAGCACGCGCGCGCGAAGTGGGGCCGCGGCCAGCGTCGCTCGTGGCCATGCCGTTCACCGACAGCGTGGGGATTGGTCACTACAGCATGGACCTGCATCGTACCACGCGCGGTGACTACGGGCGCTACGGCAAGACGCTGCCCTTTCAAATTCCGATGGGCGCACTCATCCCGCGGCGGATGGAGAATCTGTTGCCGGCGTGCAAGAACGCCGGCGTTACACACCTTACCAACGGCTGCTATCGGCTGCACCCGATCGAGTGGAACATCGGGGAGAGTGTCGGTATTCTTGCTGCGATTTGTCTTGCGCGCAAACAGCCGCCTCGAGCGGTGCGCAACCGCCAGGCGTTGCGAGCGGACTTTCAGGCCACGCTGGAGCGCGACGGCGTGCCTGTACGGTGGCCTGTGGATTTGCCCCGCTGAAGCGCGCGCCGACAAATCGTCGTGGCGCGGTTGTGACCGATTCGTGGACAAACTGACGGCGGACAGTGACAACGGCGGACCAACTTCGCCCCGATTGTTCGCTTTCCGCGCCCCTCTTCCCGTATCGTCATGCAACGCAGTCCTACTCGTACACTTCGGGCCCTCGTGGCCTGTGCGACGTTGTTGTTCTTCCATTCAATGCCGCTTGCCGCGCAAGGTACCGAGGGATACGTGTCCGGTACGATCCGCGCCTCCAACGGCGGCGCGCTTGCCGGGGCGACGGTCACCGCTCGTAACGACGCCACCGGCACGCAACAGGGGCGCATCACGGACGCAAAAGGCCGATATGTCTTTGCCCAGCTTCCCATAGGTGGACCGTACACGATCACCGTCAAACAACTCGGCTTCCGGCCGGCGCGACGTTCCGGTTTGATCCTCAACCTCGGTGATCGTGTGGCTCTCGATATCACCATCGATCAATCCGCGACCGAACTTGGCGCGGTCGATGTTCGCGCCGACCGCGAGAGCAAGCGCGCCGAACGTGTGGGCGGCAGCACCGTGGTGTCGGAGCGCGAGATCAAGCTGCTTCCCATTCAGGATCGATCGTTCGCCGACCTGGCGATCATCGCGCCGACCACATCGCGATCCGGTACCGGAGGCGTGATCACGTCATCGTCTTCGATTGCCGGCGGCCGCGTGTCCAGCACCGACATTCGCGTCGACGGCGTGCAGGCCAAGAACACCCTCTGGGGCGCGGGCTTCGGTCGCGGACCGTACTCGCTGTCCGTCGAAGCGGTGCGCGAGTTTGAAGTCGTCACCAACGTCTACGACGTCACGCAGGGCCGGCAGGGCGCGGGAGCGGTCAATGTGGCGACTCGCTCAGGCACGAACACCACGACCGGCTCGCTGTTTGTCTACAACCGGAACCAGA
This sequence comes from Gemmatimonadaceae bacterium, assembly GCA_043753735.1. Classification (GTDB taxonomy): domain Bacteria; phylum Gemmatimonadota; class Gemmatimonadetes; order Gemmatimonadales; family Gemmatimonadaceae; genus Gemmatimonas. Next base: position 1,210 of record JAYUWD010000382.1, on the reverse strand, counting down.
AGTTCACGACAAAAACGAACTTCCTCGGCCAGAACGTCACCAAATTCGACAACCTGCAGTTTGGTGGATCGATGGGGGGCGCGCTGATTCAAGACAAACTGCACTATTTCATCGCCTACGACCGGCAGAGCGTTGCCGAACCATTCAGCACGCTGCAGGTGGACAACGCCGCCGATTGGTCGCGACTACAAGTAGCGCCTGACTCCGTTGTGCGGTTTCTCGATATTCTCCGCAAGTCGTACGGTCTCCCAACCGGACAGCAGGTCGGGACATTCGACCGTGCGAATGCGCTCAACACCGTCTTCAGCCGTTTCGACTGGCAGCTGAATGCGGCCCATCGCGCCACGCTGCGCACCACGTACTCGGATTTCTTCTACAGCAATTCCATTCCGGACCGCGAACTGTCGGTGCTGGAAAGCCGTGGCAACCAGAAGTCACGCGAAGTGCAGGCGATGGCGTCCGTGAAGTCGAACCTTGGCAGCAACATCACCAACGATGCCCGCTTCGCCTTCACGGACCGACTGCTGCAGAACCAGCCGAATACGCGCCTGCCCCGCGGCTGGGTGAACGTGGCGTCCACGTTGCCAAACGGCAGCACGGGCACGACGCAGATCCTGCAGTTTGGCGGCCAGCGTACCAGCCCCGAGTTGCAGTCGGAACGCTCGTATCAGTTCGTCGACGTGCTTCGCGTAGACCGGGACCGCAGCGCTTTCACGCTGGGTACGGACATGTCGTTGAACCAGCTGTCCATGTTTGTTTCCATCGAGACCGACGGCCTGTTTCAATTCGCAAATCTGGCAGCGCTTGAGGCCAAGCGCCCCACGTCGTTTGCGCGACTGGTACCGATCAAGGATCTCGAACCACGGTTGTATCAGTGGGTGTATGACGGCGGCGTCTTCGCCCAAGGCGAGTTCCGTGTTCAGCCGAATCTGAACCTCACAGCTGGTGTTCGCGCTGATCTGTCGGCATTTCTGACCACCGGCAATCGTAACGTCAACGTGGAGACCGCCTTTGGGACGCGTACGGACCGAAGCCCGAAGGACCTCACGTTGCAGCCGCGCGCGCAGCTCACCTGGACGCCGGGAGCCGTGGGCACGAACCTCGTGCGACTGGGCAGCGGATATTTCACCGCGCAGCCGCATTACATGACCAATCAGAATCACCTGCTCAACGATGGCACGCAGTTGGCCGATGTGCTGCTCACCGGCGC
>JAYUWD010000381.1:0-3737 GCA_043753735.1 Gemmatimonadaceae bacterium | reverse complement strand
GGGCCGCGTACACGGGGGCAGCCGTGTCGCGCGAAATCTTCCCCGGTGGGTCAACGGGCGCGTTTGGCATCTCCGTGCAGCAGCAGAACGGGAAGCTGGTCGACGACGACGACAACACGCACTGGAACTTTGCGCAACGAGCGCGCTGGACCTCCGAAGACGCAGTGTCCCGCGCCAAAGCCATCGTCGCGAGCACGCCGACCACCGCGACGAACACGTCGTTGGTTCAAGCCCTCATCTGGGCGGGTTTCGCCAATCGGCACATGGGCGAGACGTTCTGCGAGGGGATCATCAACGGCGGCGCAAACGGACCGAGTACGGTGTATCTGGAGCGCGCCGAGGTGGCGTTCACGGAGGCCATTGCAAGTGCAACGACGGCCAACCTGACCACACTGCGGGACGTGGCCACTGCGGGCCGCGCGTCGGTACGCCTGGATCGCAACAACTCCAGCGGCGCTGTCACCGATGCCGCGGCAATTGCCAGCACGTTCGTGTATCGCATGCCGTATTATCAGAATGACCTCGACCAGTACAACCGGATCTTCTGGGCGAGTGCCAACCAGCCGTATCGGGCGCACACGGTGTGGAACACGCCCATCGAAGCGTACCGGAAGGCCAACCGGACCGATTCGCGCGTTCCGTTTGACAGCTCGGCAACAGTGCTGGTCGGCGATGCGGCTGTGGGTTCACTCGGCCGGGTGCGCTGGTATTTCCAGACCAAGTATCCGACGCTGACCTCGCCGATCAACCTCGTGTCTGGATGGGAGATGCGCCTCATCGATGCCGAGGCCAAGCTCATCGCCAACGATTTGTCCGGCGCGCTTACGTCGATGAATCTGCGTCGTACGTCGCTTGGACTGGCACCCGCCACCGCGGGCAGCATTCCTGAAGCGTGGACCGTGCTCAAGCGTGAACGGGGACTCGAACTCTGGTTGGAAGGACGCCGACTGGGGGACCTGCGCCGTTGGACCGCGCTCAGCCGCCCCGGCTCGCTCGACGCCAAGGAAGACATGGCCGGACGCGACATGTGCTTTGCCACGCCACTCTCCGAGAAACAGACCAACACCAATTACAAGAAGCCCTGACGGACGCCTGGGTCGCCAACGGCTGTTGACAGTCACAATGAACACAGGGCGTCCGGTGATCCGGGCGCCCTGCGTTGTATTCGTGTGATTCGTGCCCGAGCGATCGCCGACGGCCGGCCCGCGTTCCGGGCGCACTACATCGGCAGCGGCGTCGACAACCACATCAGCATGAGATGCACTTGTGATTGTTTGCCGAGCCCAATTCTTCGAGCAGCTTGACCGTGTCGAGGTAAGGGGAAATGCGTTGGACTGGTCCATTGGCCATGTCGGCCGTTGTCTGACCTGACCGCGCCACGGCCTTCACGTCGGCACCCTTGGACACGAGATAGCGGATCATCTCGTTGTCGCCGCGTGCGGCGGCGTGGTGCAGCGGCGTGTAGCCGGTGTAGTCGCGCGCATTGACGTCGACGCCGAGCTGTTCGACGAGAAACCGCACGGTAGGCAGCCAAGCGTCGGTCACATGCCGATGATCGTTTGCCGCGAAGCCTTGCCCATAGCCCACGCCGGAGGCTGCGTGGATGGGGAGCACTCCGACGCCTCCGTCAGGCACGGCGGGCAATCCAGACGGATCCTCGCGTGGCGTGCCGCTGGCCGCTCCTCCGCGCCGCGCGCGCGTGACCGGCTTGATCGTACCGATCTTGGGGTCGGCTCCGGCGGCGAGCAGCAGTTTCATTGCAGGGACATCTGTCGCGTACGCCGCGCGAAAGAATGGCGTGGCGCCGGCGAAATCCACCCGCAGGTTGTCGCGATTATAAGTGGTATACCAGAGGGAACGCTTGAGACGCGCGTTGGGATCGGCTTTGGCCTTGAGTAACGCCTGCAGTACGTCCAGATAGCTGGCCCGTTGCTGCAACTGATACGAGGGCTGCGGCGTGCGCGTCGTCGGCGCCCATTCCTTGTTGATGATGCCATACAATGGCGTAGCGCCCGCATCGCTGGCGACGTTGGGGTCTGCACCCGCCGCAACGAGCTGCATGGCGGCGTCATACTGCCCGTTGATGCTGGCCATGAGCAGAGGACTGGTGTGGTCGCCACCACTGACCTGGTTGACGTCGGCACCACCGGTTACAAGGGCGCGCACCGTCGCCGCATGACCTTCGCGCACGGCAAGCAACAGCGCGGTGAGACCGCCCTGCGCGCCAAGCAACTCCGTGTAGCCCGGCGAATCATCGTCCAGACCAGCACCACCCTGTGCGGCGAGTCGCGCCTCCTCCGCTGCCGATGCTGCGGCAGCACTGGCCATCCAGGCAGGGTCGGCGCTCTGGCGTTCCACTTCACGCGATGCCTTCACCGCGGTCTGTACCTGCCTGGAGTTGGGGCGCCAGTTGGCGTTTTTTGTCATTCCCTGTTCATCCCGAAGCTGCGCCAGGATTGCGTTCCGCTTGCCCTTGGCCTGACGGTCCTGCGCCGTACTGGCCATCGGGTCCGTCGTTTTTGCAACGCGGTCTGGTGCGGCACCATGTGCGAGCAACGTACGAACGGCGTCGGCGCGTCCGCGTGCTGCGGCAAGCATCAGCGGCGTTTGCCCCCACGCGGGTTCGGCCGCGTTCACATCCGCGCCTGTTTTGAGCAGTAGCAGGATGATCGTCGTGTCACCGCCCATGGCGGCCAGATGCAGCACCGTCACACCGTCATCGGTCTGTGCCCGTGCGTTGGCATTCGCGCGTAATAACGCGCGCACTACGCCCCCGCTCGCATTTTGCGCCGCGATGTGCAAAGGGGTGAAGGCACCGATGCGCGTAGTTGCTTTCGGGTTGGCGTGCGCCTGCAGCAGGAGTTGCGCGAGCGCCGAGTCACTGCGAATGGCGGCCCAGTGCAACGCGGTCATACCATCGCCCTGCGACGCGTTGACATTCGCGCCCTGACGAAGCATTGCGCGTACGGCCTGCACATCGCCGCGCATCGCGGCTTCGGCGATCGAAGCCGAGCGTTCTGCGGGTGTATGGTGGGCGACGCCGAACGGCATGACCATCAGCAGCGCGCCGACGCGACGCCGAAGCGTCACTGTTGCGTGCAGCGTCAGGAATGGTCGCACGCACTGCCTGCCGAAACGCGCTGTGCAAACTTTGGTGAGGAGCGTCATGAGGTTCACCCAACCGAGTGTCAGAGCGTAAATTCGCCGGTGCTATCGCCAAACGATCGCAGGTCGTCCATGCCAAGCCGATGCATGAGGCTGAGCATGGCATTGGCCATTGGTGTACCGTCGGGTGCCTTGAGGTGCATGTTGCCCGCAATTGCGCCACGAGCGCCGCTCAACACGAGCAACGGGCAGCGACGATGGTTGTGGACGTTGCTGTCCGACATCGGCGATCCGTAGACGATCGCCGTCTTGTCCAACAGCGGCGTATCGCCGTCCATCGTGGTCCGAAGCTTTTCCAGCAAGTGCGGCAGGAGACTCACGTGATAGCGATTGATCTCGGCGAATTCCTTCACGCGCGCCGGATTGTTCCCGTGGTGGGACGCGGGGTGAAAGCCGGTCATCACGCCACTGTCGGGGAAAACACGCGCCGATGCGTCCCGTCCGAGTTTGAACGAGAAGACGCGCGTCACATCGCTTTGCAGCGCCAGTACCTGCAGGTCGAACATGATCTTCACATGCTCGGTGTATGAGTCAGGCACACCGGTTGGCGCGCCAGCCAGTTCGCGCTCTTC
>JAYUWD010000380.1:0-3740 GCA_043753735.1 Gemmatimonadaceae bacterium | reverse complement strand
GACACCAATCGTAGCTGTGAAATAAATCGCGTCTGCGCCTTTTGCAGTTCAACATGAAGGACCGGGAGCGGCATCGTAGCATACGCCACCACAAAGTCTGTCATGGTGCGCTGCGGAGCTAACACCCGATGCAATGCATCCGTGTAGTTGATGTACATCGTCATCGACACGTGCGTTTGATCGCGCAACACCAATGTGGCGCGGCTATTCGTGAGCTCGTGATACGCTCCGATGTCCGAACGCGCATCGCGAGCGATCAGCGGTGACAGGAGCGCGCCCAGCGCAAACGCTGAGGCGAGTGCAAATCGAATGTGCATCGATCGTCCTATCGGCAGTACGAAATAGTGGGCTGCGTTGTCGTACCCGCACTGCTCGTAAACTGAAAATTCCAGCATGTGGTTTTTCCAGCATTCGCGTTTTGCGCCAACAGCGTCACGAGCGCAGCGCCAGCAACGGCTTTGTATCGTATTTTGTAGCTGCCGGCTGGGTTTACGTAGCTATCCGCACCCGTTTCCGTTGTTGTAAAAGTGCGAGCAGATGTGAATTGCAGCACTTGGTATCCATCCGTGGCATCCGTGACAAGCGTCATCGCCGAATTCGGAAACGGAGTGACAGGCGGTTGACGCAGCGGACGGTACTTCCCCCCTTGCCCCGCGAGATCGGGACTCGGTGTTCCGCGCAAACACGCGAGCACGTACGGCGCGGCATTCGTCACATGATAGCTGTAACCGGTCGGTGCATTCTGTACCGCGTTCGTGTTGCCACCGCACACGTTATCACGTGTCGCGACGGTGCCGTCGGCATTGTTGAACCCAAAGATGGCGTACCCATCCAGTGCCCATCCCAGCGGATGCGTGTCCCAATAATTTGCAGCGCGCGTGGACATGAGACAGAGCGGTGCGGCGTGATAGTGATAATCATCGGCACGACCAGCGTGTCCGTTGCAGTTGTCTAATTCGCCAAGCACTTTGGTATCACCATTTTGACATCCGCCTTGTTTGCACGGATTAAAAATTGGTACGCCGTTCACGGCGATACCGATCGGTCCATCGTCCACGGCGGTGGGGTTTGCCGCGATCGTGGGCGTGAGCGGAATCTTCCACGCATTCGCGCCAATGAACGCTTGCGAGAGTGGGACTTGTAAATTCGTGGCGACGATTCCGTTCATCATCACATGCGCCGCCATCCCGTCGGTATTGATGTACGCGTATACGCTATCGCAGCCGACCGAGGTGACACCGGTTGTTGCGATCGTCATCGAGCCGCGAACAAACCCGCAATTGGCCGCGGTGGTAAAGGTCGGTCGCGTTGAGGTGACGTTGAACGACGCCGATGCCAGCGTGAGTGGGGCAATGGCCGAGGTCAGTGCTTGTCCGGTGACCTGATTGGCCGTTGCCGACACCGTCGGCGACGCCGAAAGCGCATACATGGTATACGTGTAGACTTTGGCGCCGGGCCCTTGCGAACAGGGCGGATTGTACGCGAGTGCGGGACCGTCGCTGCCTACGCCGAGTGTGCCAACACCGTAGCTGTCTTTGACAAGACTCGCGGTCGTGGACGGAATACCATACAACACCCAATTCCACTTCGTGGTACCGTCACCTGGGAGCGTCGTCATCAGCAACGCAAACTCTTTCGTGCCGACGGGCGCGTTCGCCCATTGCAAGGCGAGGGTTGAGGCGGTGCCATCGCATGTATACGTGGCAGGCAACGTGCCGCCGTTCGTGACAGTTGCACTCGCCAACGTGAAGCGGGTGCTACTCCCGCCTGCACTGGGCTTCACGACCACACTAGCCGATGCTGCGCCAATCCCCTGTGCATTACTCGCGGCAACGGTGCATGCATACGAGATTTCGTTGACTAATTCGGTGACCGTGATCGGACTTCGAGTATCACTCCCTGCTTTTGTAACGCCTGCGGCTGCACATGTCGCGGTGTACGCGAGAATCGTTGACCCGCCTGTTGACGGCGGCACGGTGAACGCAATGCTCGCGGTGCTGTTGCCAGCGGTTGCGATGACGTTTGTCGGCGTACCTGGTACCGTGACAAACGGCGTGACGGGCGTGGTCGTGGTTTCGTTGCTGGCGCAGGCGGATAGACCGACCACAAGCACCCACAACACACGGCGATAGTCGTGCGGCGTAAGAAACGGCATGTGCATCATGAAGTGCAGAGGGTGAGCGCGCGTTTAAAAAGAACAGTCGAACATAGTCTCCACCCTACCTACAATTGGTGTATGACTGCGCATGATGCAATGCGAAGCGTACGAGGTCGAAATCGTACCGTGCCCGTACCGCTCGCAATACGGCCAGCAAGCCGCCGGAATGCCTAAATGGCCGGACTCCGGGTTCCAAGTGGGCCGTCTTGGTGCCCGAGGACGATCGCGCCTCCGCCATTTGACTCGCGCGGTCTTGTGCCCGGCATCCTGTCGCCTTGGCGCGGCTAACGTATGACCGGACCGAGAAAGCCGTGACGTAGCGGTCCGACAAGTCGGCGGGGACCGAGACTGCAGACCCGCTCGCGTGCCTCGCTCGGGTGCTGGTGCACATCCTCGACCAGGCGCGCCCAGACGCGGGGCGACGCGGGTATGCCAACTGCCCGCGCGGGATGGGAAGCAAGGCGGCGCCCGCGACGGCGGCATGCAAAGTTTCGGCAGTGACGTGTTGTTCGCACAACGATTCAGGACGACGAACAGGCTTCGGTGGCACAGCCTTGCGCTCTTCGCGGAGAGCCAAGCCGCTGGGATGCTCACCTGACCGCGTGTGAATTTGTCTCTCGACGTGCTGCATTACATCGGGTCGGACTTTTTTCCGCAGCGGATGTGCGCGTTTGCGTCGCGGTTTCGTGAGGATCGCAACGCGTTGCTGCGCGAGTAGAACGCATTCCAGGTGCGCCGCCGAGCCGACGATAGCCGATTCGAGAGCTGCGTGAACGCGTAGGTAGCATGCGCGGCACACCCTGTCAGCGACAACATGCTAGCATCCACATCGATCGTATCAGTGATCGCGTCAGCACCAACCCCATTGTCCCGGAGATGCGCCAGTGATTCATCGATTGATCAGACTAACCGTTGTCACGCTCACCCTGATCAGCGTGCCCGCCGCCGCCCAACGGGGCAATCAAATGTCACAGGCGTCCACGGCACCGTTCTCCGTCGTCGAAGCCAGCATCCCTGAACTGCAGGCCGCACTCGCCGCGAAGCGCGTCACCTCACGGCAGCTCGTGGAGCAATACCTCGTGCGAATTGCCATGTACGACCACCAGTTACGCGCCACGATCACGGTCAATCCGCGGGCGCTGGCCGACGCGGATATGCTCGACCGCGAGCGTGCTCAGGGTCGCCTGCGCGGGCCGCTGCACGGTATCCCGATCGCGATCAAGGACAACATCCATACGATCGGGCTGCGAACGACTGGCGGGGCACTGGCCTTCGCTGATCTCATACCCCCGTATGATGCAACGCTGACGAAGAACCTGCGGAATGCCGGTGCAATCATCATTGCCAAAACGCAGCTCAGCGAACTTGCCAATTGGGTAGCAAGCGACATGCCCGGTAACTATTCGGCCGTCGGGGGACATGGGCTCAATCCGTATGATACGCGACCAGATCCGCGTGCTGGCGTCGACGATGGTCGCGGCGTGCTGAGCACTGGTGGATCCTCGAGCGGGACGGGCACGGCCGCCTCGTTCTGGCCCGGCGATGTGGGTACCGACACCGGCGGCTCGGTCCTCAATCCGGC
>JAYUWD010000379.1:0-3747 GCA_043753735.1 Gemmatimonadaceae bacterium | reverse complement strand
GCCCCAGGTCAAGCATGCTCCGCATCACGCCGGAGGTGAATGGATTGAGTCCTCCGCCACTTTGCACCAAACCGGAGTCCATCAAGTTTTCGAGCAGCGCGGTCGTACCTTGAATCCATCCCAGTCGGAGTCCGGGCGCGCAGATCTTGGAGAATGAGCCAATCGACAACACTCGCGCCGACTCCACGTGCGCGGCAAACGGCAGCGGCGGTGCAGCGCCAAAGTCGAGGAGATGATAGACCTCATCGGCAACGACGAGCAGCTCATGCTCTCGACTGATCGAGATGAGTTGCTCCCGTCGCTCGGCAGACATCGTTGTGCCCGACGGATTCTGAAATGACGGAATGGTGTAGAGCAACGCAGGCTTGTGCCGACGCAGCGCCTCGCGCAGCGCATCGGTACACAGTCCGTGTGCATCCATCGGAATGCCAACAACATTCAGTCCGTGATCGCGGAATACGTGGAGTGCGAGAAAGTATGTAGGCTCCTCGACGAAAATCGTATCGCCACGCCGAGCAAAGCGCGCACAGATCAGATCGAGCGCCTGCGATGCGCTCGCCGTTACCATCAGTTGGCGTGCATGAACCGCTGTGGCATATCGCGCACTCAAGAATTTCGCGAGTGACTCACGAAACGCAGCGTCTCCTTGATCTTCGCCGTACTGCAGCAGTGCGGTATCGCCTTGGCTCATGAAGTCATCGGCGGCCGTGCGCAATGCATCCAGCGGCAACAGCGACAGTGATGGCTGCCCGTTGCCGAAATCGATCATGTCGGCGCCGCTGAGTTCAGTCATGGTGCGATACAGAGTTGGAGAATCATGCGGCGCAACATGCCTTTCGGACGGGCACGCCGCATCGGGTGAGCATAGCACTCGTATTCGTGGAAGTCATGGACAGTCGCACGTACTACAACGGCGATTTGCCGAACGGGTTTGGTGCATCAGCGTCGCCGTTCTTGGGGATTCAGGGATCAACCGTCCGTGCGTACAGCTTTACCCTTGCCGTTCCGCGCGCTGCGGGTGGCGTCCGATACTGCAACATCCTCGATCCCGTGCTGTGCATGACCCCCGCGCAAGTTCAACTCGCCCGCCATCGCCTGTGGCTCGGTATCACGAATGTCGGCCTGTGGGTGCTGGTTTCGTGCGCCGGCCTCTACTGGGTGGCGTTCAACCGTGTCGACGCGCCCAGCGCGCCGCTGTTGCTGGTCATTGGCGTCGCGGCGATTGCTGCGCAGGCCGGCTTTGACTTGCTCGGGGGGGTGGTACTGATGCCCGTTCCGCGCGCGTCCATTCGCACGTTCCTCCCGCACTGGTTGCGCGGTGCGCTCGGGCACACGCTGGCGCTGGCCACTGTGGGAATATTGAGCGCGATCAGTCTTCGTCTTACCGGGGGTTTCGGCGCTGGCGTAGCGGTCGCGATGGTAGCACTGGCGCTGGGCCGACGGCATGTCCTGCGCGCCATCGCCGGTGCCGCGACCAAGGCCCGCACGTACGATGGTGCCGCGATGCTCACCGTCGCCGTCAACGATCCGGCCTTCACCGGCGGGATCGTCGGGTTTGGTTCTCGCGCAAAAATCCTGAGCCCGGAAAGCTGGCTTGCGACGTTGCCAAAGCCAGAGCTCGATGCCGAAGTGTGCCGACGTCAATGGCAGATCGCGAACGCGATGGCTGGTCGAACATTTGTACTGCTGCTGGTGTGGAGTCTGATGGGAACGCTCACCGGCACGTACCTCTTCGACCTCGCTCAACGCACACCAGCGGCGGCGCTCTTTGGCCATGCCTGCTGGATGACATTATGGGCGTTTACCAGCCTGCTCGTGCTGCCGGTCTTGAGCCGCCGCGCGGTGTTCGCCGCGGATAGAGCGGCCGCCGAATCCGGACACGATCCGCGTAACTGGATTGTTCGCTTTGCCGACCTCGTTGGTGAAGACGGGAACCCGAACAACACCGTGCAGACAATTTTTTATCCCGTACCATCCACCGAGCGGCGTCTGGAACATCTCACGCGATCGGCCAGCGGCTTCGTACCGGGCAATCTCGCACGCAGCTTCCTCTACTATTCGTGGGCCACCTTCACACCGCTCGGCCGCGCCGTTCACTGCAATGTCGGACGACCGGCCCTATGGGTCTATCCTCCGTCGGCATAACCCCATTCCGACGTTTTCCCGCAGCAGGCGAGTCACGACTCCGCGCGCGTCGCCGTTGTTACGCGCTGAGAGGACGATCCCCGTTTCGAGCAGCGTCGCCGCCCAGATCGTGCGATACGCCGCGTGGTTCGTACGACGCAGCAGCGCATGGACCCGCGGTTTTTGAAGCTCGATAGCGACCAGCGCCGAGCGGTCGAGAATCACTCGCCGTCGGGACCATAGCCCAAGATCTGCCTACCTCCGCTTTGACGAGGCGCGTACGGCGGACGGCCAGTAGCATCGTCGGTAAAATTTCGCATTCCATCAGTCGGCGGCGGCGATCGGCTGGATTGCCGTACAAGGTGGGGCCATGAGTCGAGTGCCGCGGAAGCGCCCACCCGTCACCCATCGGGCAAGGCTGTTCTCTGGTGAGGAAACCCGGAACACATCGCACTTATGCGAAGAGGCAACCCAGCGCGCGTCGGATTGCGGAGGGCAGGTTAACCTCTCGTTGCCGCGCTGCCATTTGGCGCGACCTGGGGCAGTTGTCGCGGCCTACACTCGTCCCGCGGTTCGCTTGACCCCGTCCTTCGCCAGTGTCAGCATGGTCTGTACGCTCTGACTCCCCGATCCCCAGCGCGCCGCGACCTGCTGGTACCATCGATGTGCTCCGCTTTGGTCTCCCATGCGTTCGGCGGTTTGCGCACGAAGCAGCATGGCGCCCGGCGCGACCAGCGCCCGGGATCCAGTCGGCAACCACCGGTCCAGTACTTTTGCGGCGTCTGCGTCGCGCCCCGCCCGAGCAAGCAGTTGTGCCAGCGTGAAGCCGGCACACGGTGCACCATCGCAACTGGTCATGGACAGTCGCAGCAAAGCGCGGAGCGCCCCCGCACTGTCGCCGCGCGCGAGCACACCCATGGCGCGCGCATAGTCGCCAAGCTTAGTAGAACGTTCGGCTGTGGCATTTGCGCGATCCACGCTGTCGAGCGCAACGGCAATGCGCCCGATCGACAATGTGTCGCGGGCGCTCGCCAGCAGCGGTAGCGTGGGAGAAAGCGTGGCCGGCTGTCGTCCAATCAATTGTTGCGCCTCGCTTAACGCTGACGCCGTCGGAAACACACCGATCACGGCCAACTGCGCGCGATCGACAGGTCGAAGTCCGGCCACGGTTCCTGAATCGAGTATTCCACCCCACGCGTTGGAATAACGCACGGTGAATCCCAGCCCGGCGGAATCGGTCAGCGTCGGATTCGACGCAAGGCGTTCTTTCTGCGTACGCGCCAATGCCAAGGCGAGCGGGGCCGTCTCGGGCACGAGCATCAGTTCCTGTAGCACGGATGCGGCGAACAGCGCCGGAACAGAGTCGATCAGTGTGCGTGCGCTTCGGCTGATCGATGGGGCAGAATTCAGCAGCATGGCCGTAATCCGCTAATACAACGCCGTCCGCGCCGAGGCCAACCGAACCAAGGAGCGCGCGTATGTTGCCGCGTCACGATTGCGGTTCGTGCGCAACGCCAGCGACTGGGCGTGGACGTATGGGACGAGCACATTTGAATCGAGTGCGATCACGCGTGTAAAATCTGTCAGCACAGCGGAATCGGCGACACCGGCCAGTGCACCGAA
>JAYUWD010000378.1:0-3747 GCA_043753735.1 Gemmatimonadaceae bacterium | reverse complement strand
ACGTCGATTCCGGCGGCGGGAGCAAAAGCCGCAGGGCAGATTCTCAAGAGCATCAACAACGCGCGTGGGCAGCTTGCCGCGATCGATTTGGAAGCGGCACGCAGCGCGACGATGAACACGGCGACGATTGCGAACACGCTGAGCGGACTATCCACCACGACCATCGTGCGTCAACGCGCGAGTACGATGGCACTACTCGAATCAGAACGCACTCGTCTGTTTGACTGGGCGGCAAATTTTGACGTTGCGCCAAGACTGCAAGGGTGGTTCAACGATCCGAACCTCGAGAAGATCGGCGCGTGGGCGAATGTCGCAAACAAACCTGATGCGTTGAACGGCGAGTCGGTGTTCCCGATGTATCCGCTCATTCCGCAAAGGGGCGACGCGAGTCACTCCGGGCAATTTGGCACGATCTATTTCGGCTTGCTGCCTACGGGCACAGGCGAAACCGACACGCAGGGACACGCGCGCTTCGATGACAAAGAGTATTACGAAGTCACGTGCTTCGCGGAGCGGCACCTGATTCCGCACGATCGCGGGAGTCCGTGTCACTGTCCCGATTCGCTCTTCTGGAGTTTGCCAACGGAGCCGTATCGGCTTGCGTCGCATTTCGACGTGGTCGGCTCGGCACGCCGGCCGGTGACGGTGCAGCTGCCCGATCTGAACGAACTCGCAGCGCAATCGGCTCCTGCGTTTGGTGTGGCGTTCGCGAAGCCAGCGGGCTCGCTCATGGTGTCGGGCGACAAAGACGGAAATCCGCGCATGCTTGGACGTTCGTCAAAGTTCGAAATTTGCAGCTTCTCCATTCCACTGATCACGATTGTCGCGTCGTTCGTGTTCGAGCTGTTCCTGCCGGTGCTTATGATCATGTTTCAGCTGTGGTTCATGCTGAAACTCAAGTTCTGCATTTTGCCGGAAGTGGAGGTTGCCGCTGGTGTGACCGCGGAGATTTCGGTGACCAAGCCGTCGCTTGCGTTTGAAGCAAGCCTCAGCGCGAGCGTCGACATCAGCATTGACAACAGCTTTGGTCCGGGCACCGACCACCCATTTCCGGAAGCCTTGTCGGCGCTCAAGAATGATTTCTCGCCCATCGCCACTGCGAACATGACGTTTGCTGCGGTTGCGGCGGCAAATGGCGCCGGGCCCGACTTGACGACTGGCATCGAGTTCGAAGTGGAAGTGCCGCATCCCACGTTGGTGATCTCGTGATACGCTCGCAACGCGCGGTGGAATCATGAGCATGCTTCGCTTTTTGGGCCGCGGCTGGAACATGCCCGTCATGCCCGACAGTGTTGGCGCGCTCGCGTATGCCGATGGCCCGGAAAAGGTCGCGCAGAGCATTCGCATCATTCTCGACACCGATCCCGGTGAGCGCATCATGCGACCGTCGTTCGGTTGCGGATTACGGCGGTATCTCATGCGGCCGAACACGAGCGCCACGCGTGCGCTCATACGGCACGACGTCGAACAAGGCCTCGCGAACTTCGAGCCGCGCATCAGCGTGAACAGCATTTCTGTCGATCCGGGCGACGATCCGTCGCTCGTGCTCATTCGCATCGCGTACATCCACGTGCGAGACAATCGTCCCGGAAACCTCGTGTTTCCGTTCTATCTGGAGTAGCGCGTGCCGCTTCCGTCTCCAATTCTCGACGATCGATCGTATCAACAGCTGCGCGACGAGCTGGTGCGACGCATTCCGGTCTACGCACCGGAGTGGACGGATCACAACGCCAGTGATCCCGGCATCACGCTCATCGAACTGTTCGCGTTTCTCGGCGAGAATCTGCTCTTCCGTTTCAACCAGATTCCGGAAACGACCAAGCTCGCGTACCTCAAGTTGCTGCGCGTTCCGATGCGCGCCGCAGTGCCTGCGCGTGCAATGATTGCGTTGGAGCGAACCGACAGCGGCCCCGGTTCTGCCGATGGCGTGTTGATCACACTCGGCACCGAAGCCAAGGCCGGAAGCGTGCCGTTCGAAACGGCGCAGGAAATCATGGCGTGGCCGCTGAGCATCGTCGCCGTTGCGCGCATTGCCGCGCCGGTGCCCACCCTGCCCGAAGCTGTCGACTTCGCCAATGCCGCCATCGACGCGCTCGACGGACTCGGCGACACGCAGGAGCCGGCGTACTACACAACGGATGTTGTGCCCGTCGATCCGTCCGATCCGAACGCGATGCCGGTCAACGTGCGCGCCGCCGTCGATGGCGCGCTGTGGATTGCAGTACTCCGCACGAAGAACACGGACGTTACGAAACTCGCGAACGCGATTCTCAACATTGGCTTCGTGCCCGACGAGGAAATCGTTGGCATTGCGGATGTCGACGCGTGCCCTGGCGTGGCGCCGGGTGACAACGGGCCGGAGACTGTGTGGCAATTGAGCACGCCGACGGTCACCGCGGGCGTGCCGAAGTACGCGACGTTGGCAGTTGAAGGCGACACTACGCGCGGCCTCACGCAGCAAGGTGTGTTGCGACTGCGCTTGCCGCTCGACACAACGACCATCGGCGTGCCCGACCCGGGCGACGAGTATCTCATTGGCACCGGCAGCTTTCCTCCAGCGCTCGATGATGCGGAACAGGCGAAGAACCTGCTCTGCTGGATTCGTGCGTCGCGACGCGAAACCGACCGACCGATTGGTCGCGTGCTGTACGTGGGCATCAACGCCGCCGAAGTGTCGCAGTCGCGCACGGCGAAAACGGAATTTCTCGCGGTCGGCACCGGCGACGCTGGACAAACATACGCGCTCGTTCATCAACCGGTGTTGACCGGAACCGCCGAAATTCAAGTCGAGGAAAGCGGGACGTGGACCAACTGGGACGAGGTCGACGGCTTCGAGTCGAGCACGAGCGAGTCGCGCCACTACACGCTTGATGCGGAAGCGGGCACGATCGCATTCGGCAACGGCATTCGCGGACGCGCGCCACAAATTGGCCAGCGCCTTCGTGCGCGCAAGTACCGCTACGGCGGTGGCGCTGAGGGAAACGTTGGCGCAAAAGCCATCACTAAAATCGACGGCATCTCGCAGGTCAAAGCGTCAAACGCGCTGCCAGCCCGTGGCGGAGCGCCGGCTGAGACAATCGCAGAAGCGTTGGAGCGCGTGCCGGGTGAGCTGCGGCGTCACGATCGCGCGGTCACGGCAGGCGACTTTCAGGAACTCGCGCTCGCAACACCGGGCGCTGATGTTGGTCGCGCCGATTGCCTGCCGCTGTTTCGTCCACCGAAGAACTTGGCGGACCTGCCCACGCCCACGGCGAACAGTTCCTTTGAAGAAGCCGCTGGCGTTGTGAGTGTCGTCGTGTGGCCGCGCGAGGATCGGAAGCGCCCCAACGCGCCAACGGCGAATCGCACGTTGCTGCGGGAAGTGTGCGAGTACCTCGACGCGCGTCGGCTCGTCACGACGGAGCTGTACGTCATACCGCCGACGTATCGCAAAATCGCGGTCGCGGTTGGCCTGCGCGCGAAGCCGGGCTACGGCATTGAAGCGGTGCGACGTTGGACCGAATTGGTGTTGCGTCAATATCTCGCACCGCTGCCACCCTATGGACCTGACGGGCACGGCTGGCCGTTGGGTCGCGCCGTGTACGGGCCCGAACTTGAAGCGGCGGCGTTGCAGGTCGAAGGCGTTGAGCTGCTGGAAGGATTGTCCGTGTCGAGCTGGAACGACGCGACGGGAGCGTGGAACGCGCCGACACGCGCGCCGGTGCAACTGCATGCGTGGGAAGTATCGGAGTTGGCCGAGATAACGGT
>JAYUWD010000377.1:0-3750 GCA_043753735.1 Gemmatimonadaceae bacterium | reverse complement strand
TCACGCGGGTAAACACCGTGCTGGGGGCGAGTGTCGATGCGGGCCAACCGTTGATCGAGATCGCCGACCCGTCAGTGCTCGACGTGGTGTTGCAGGTCGCGCCAAGCGATGCGGATCGTCTGCTTGCTGGAACGAACGTTCAATTCTACAATGACGCGGGAGCGCAAACTGCAGTCGTCGCACGTGGCCGAGTCGTGGATGTGGGCGCCACGGTGGATAGTGCGACACGTGGCGTGGCAGTTCGCGTTTCGGTCACGTCGTCGACCCGAACGCTGCGACTCGGCGAGTCGGTGACCGGCAAGCTGGTGATCGCGGTGCATGCGAAGGCGCTCTCGGTACCTGACGCAGCACTGGTACCGGCCGACGAGGCGTATCGCGTCTTCGTCGTCGACTCTGCCGGTGTCGCTCACGCGCATGCCGTAAAGATCGGCGGTCGCGCTGCCGGTCGCGTGTGGATCACCGAGGGCATCGAAGCGGGCGATATTGTCGTGACGACGGGCGCGTATGGAATGGACGACGGTGCCAAGGTTGTGAACAGCGAGGCCGCCGCGAAAAAGCCAGCGGCGAAACGAGCGGTGCAGACTGCGCCCGCTCCGCGAGCGAAGCCGTGAAGTCAGGGCAGCTGTTCGATGTGCTCGCCGCGCAAAAACGGTTTGTATATCTCGCGGTCGCCCTGCTCAGCGCGGCCGGGATATGGGCCGCGAGCAAGTTGCCGTCGGCCATCTACCCTGAGCTCGTCTTTCCCCGAATCACGATCGTTGCGCAGGGTTCGGCACTGGGCGCGCGACAAATCGTCTTCGCCGTATCCCGTCCGATCGAAGAAGCGGTGAGCCTGGTGCCCGGTGTGACGCGCGTCAAATCGCGCTCCATCCGTGGCGCTACGGAAGTGAACGTGACGTTCGACGAACACACCGACATGGCGTACGCATTGCAGCTCGTGCGAACGCGCGTCGAACAGATCCGCGGCGAGCTTCCGCCCAATCTGGAAATCGAAGTTGAACGCCTGACGCCATCGCTCTTCCCGATTCTTTCGTACAATCTTGAAGGCGGCGACGCAGCGACGTTGTACGACATCGCACGGTATCAGATCAAGCCCGTGATGTCGCGTGTGCCTGGTGTTGGACGCGTGGATGTTCAGGGCACCGATGTCCGGGAAATTGAAGTGGTGGCCGATCCCGCAAGGCTTTCAGCCGCTGGCCTCACCTACGACGATCTGGCCAAAGCCATCCGTGAAAACATTACCGTTACGGCGGTCGGTCGGGTTGCACAGGATTACAAACAGTACCTTGTCGTCTCCGCGCAGGAAGCTCACTCCGCAGAAGACGTTGCGAACGTCCTGATTGCGCCCAACATACGCGTGCGCGATCTCGCGACCGTCGTTCCGGGAACGGAAGATCACGTTCGCGTCATTTCAGGTGACGGCAGGCCGGCCGCGCTGCTCAACATCACGCGTCAAATCGGGGGCAACAGCGTCGCAATCGCGGACAGTGTCGCGCAGCTTGTTGCTGCGCTCGCACCGACACTTCCCCCCGGCGTGCACCTCAAAGTGGTCTATGATCAGGCTGCACTCGTTCGCGACGCGGTAACATCGGTACGTGACGCCATGCTGATCGGCGCACTCCTCGCGGTGATTGTATTGCTGCTGTTTCTGAGGCACCTGCGTATCACCGCCATCAGCGCCGCTGCCATTCCACTCACACTCGCGATCACTGTACTGATCATGCAGTGGCTTGGGCAGACATTCAACCTGATGACACTGGGCGCCATGGCGATCGCAATCGGCCTGGTGATCGATGATGCAGTGGTCATCACGGAGAATATCGTCCGACACCTGCATCTCGGCACCGATCGAACAACGGCCATTCGCGATGCAGTGCAGGAGTTGATCGGACCGGTCACATCGTCTACCCTGACCACCGTCGTCGTCTTTCTCCCACTTGGATTGCTGCAGGGCGTCTCCGGTCAGTTCTTTGCCGCACTTTCGATCACGCTGACCGTAAGTGTGCTCGTCTCGCTGGTGCTCGCGTTGACGATCATCCCGTTGCTCAGCGATCAGTTTCTCACACCGTACGATGCGGACGAGGACAAGACGGCACGGCGCGGGATGCTCGCCCGCGTCAGTGATGCACTCGATGCGATGTCGGACCAGTACGCGCGCGTGCTGGCGCAGGTGCTGCACCATTCGCGCATCATGATCGTGATGGCATTGCTGCTCGTAGTGGCGGGCATTGGCATGTACGGACTCGTGGGCACGGGATTTCTCCCCGAGATGGACGAAGGTTCGTTCATCGTTGACGTGGTAGCCCCGGGTGGCACCGCGCTCGCCGAAACGGATCGCCAATTGCACGTAATCGAACAGATTCTCGCTGAAACGCCGGAGGTCACAGGCACATCGCGACGCACCGGGGCTGAGCTTGGACTTTTTGCCACCGACCAGACCAAAAGTGATATCGTGGCGCGACTCGAACCGCAGTCGAAACGCACGCGACGAATCACCGACATCATGAATGAGGTGCGCGGAAAAGTCGAAAGCAATGTGCCGCGTTTGCGCGCCGAGTTCATACAGATCCTTTCGGATGTATTGGACGACTTGTCCGGCGCGGCCAGGCCGATGGAGGTCAAGCTGTTTGGTGCAGACTTGAAAGCACTTGAAGTCTACGCAAAAGTGCTCGGCGAGAAGATTGAAAAGGTCGGGGGGCTCGAAGACTTTTACAATGGGATTGCGGAGCCGAGTGCCGAGCTGGCGATGGCCGTGCGCAGCGGCGAAGCGAGTCGGCTTGGTCTCACACCACAGGACGTGAGTGCTGCGGTCAGCGGCACACTGCTTGGAGTGCCGGCCGGCGATATTCGACTCGATGACCGATCCATTGGGGTGCGGGTGCGCTCACCGGATTCCGTCCGTTTCGATGCCCAGCGACTTGGAGCACTCCCAATTTTTTCACCACGCACGGGACGCGCGAGTCCGCTGTCGTCGCTCGCCGATTTCAGCACGGCAAATGTGCGAAGCGTGTACGTACGCGAGAATCAGCAACAGCTTGTCAACATCACCGCCGGCGTCGAAGGACGGGCGCTCAGTGAAGTGATGGCCGACGTGAAGGGGATTCTTGCTGAGCATCCGGCACCGCCGGGGATCCGCGTAGAGATCGGTGGGCGGTACGCGAGTCAGCAAGAAGCGTTCTCCGCGCTGCTCCTTGTGCTCGCCCTCGCCTCGGTCGGTGTGATGGCGGTCATGGTTGTTCAATTCCGTTCGTTTGTCGAGCCGTTGGTGGTACTGCTGGCCGCGCCGTTGTCGTTTGTGGGTGCGCTGACGCTGCTTTTTGTCACCAAGACGACATTGAACGTGTCCAGCTTCATGGGACTGATTCTGCTGGTCGGCCTGATCGTGAAGAACGGCATTATTCTGCTCGACTTCACACGACATCAGATGCAGAACGGTTCGGTCGATCTCGAGACCGGCATTCGCGAAGCCGCGCGGGTGCGCCTGCGCCCAATTCTCATGACGACGTTATGCACGCTGTTTGGCCTCTTGCCGCTGTCGTTGGGCATCGGCGCGGGCAGTGAGTTGCAGAAACCGTTGGCGCTTGCTGTGATTGGCGGGCTTGCGCTGTCTACGCCGATCACGTTGTTCGTTGTCCCGGTATTGCTCGTAGCGGTCCGCGGTCGCGGCTACCGTCTGCCCGTGTCTGCCTGAATGTCACGGCTCTATCTTTTCTGGAGAACCCGCCCCATGTCGCACGCTCCTGTTTCTCG
>JAYUWD010000376.1:0-3754 GCA_043753735.1 Gemmatimonadaceae bacterium | reverse complement strand
GGTGCAATCCGCCAACCCACGTTGTGCCGCGCGGCCTAAGCGTCAGCGTCAGGCGCCCGCGATACGCCCATTCCTCGCCCGAAACGAGTGTTGCACGCGGTACGTCACGCTTGCCAATGCGCCGGAGTGCGTCCTGCACAATCGTCAGCCGAGACTCGCGCTGCGCATCGACGTTGAGATGTTGCAACTGACAACCACCGCAGCGATCACCATCGTAGTGGCGGCAGGTTGGTTCGACACGCAGCGGTGAAGCTTCGAGCAACTGCAGGACTCGCCCACGCGCGTGGCGCGCATGCGTCTGCAACGCCACCTGAGCGACATCTCCCGGCGCCGTGCGCGGTACGAAGCAAGCCAAACCGTCGGCGCGGCCAACACCGTCCCCTCCTGCGGCAATGCTTTCGATGCGAATGGTGGCGACAGATTCGGCGCGCTGCCGTTGCCGTGTCGCTGCTTCGATCGCTGCGCGATTGCCACGCGCTGAACGTCCTCCGCGTCTGGACATCAGCTGTTCCGGAGCGCGTCGCGACGCGCCAACGCGGCCCACGACGACCTACCCGAACTCGAAGTGTCGTTACTTGCGCTTGATGCCGTACTCGCGCGACTCGGCGCAGATGCACGGCGTTCGGCATGCGTTACGAGCGCCGCGGCGACCGCCGCCAACTTGAGCGCGTTTGCATCCGACACAGGGCGCGTGAGCTCAGGCAACGTCTGCTCCAGCCACTGGATGGTGATATCGCCACTCTTGAATGCCGGATGGTCCATCACGCGCAGATGAAAACCCCGCGACGTCTCGACACCAACGATGGTGAGTTCAAGCAGCGCCCGACGCATGCGAGCTATAGCGAGCGCGCGGGTCGGCGCGTGCACGATCAACTTTGCCAGCATCGGATCGTAGTAGAGCCCGATCTCGCTCCCTGTCTCGATCCCCCCATCCCAGCGCACCCCCGGACCACTCGGCACATGCAGATACTCCACGCGACCCGTCGATGGCAAGAATCCATTGGCCGGATCTTCGCTTGTGATCCGACACTCGATGGCCCACCCGCGTGGATGGAAATCCTTTTGCGTGAACGGCAGGGGCTCGCCCGCTGCGATGCGTATCTGCCATTGCACGAGATCAAGCCCCATCACCAGTTCGGTAACCGGATGTTCAACCTGAATGCGCGTGTTCATCTCCAGAAAATAAAACGAACCGCTCTTGTCGAGTAGAAATTCACACGTGCCCGCGTTCACGTATCCCGCGGCGCGTGCTGCCGCGACCGCGGTCGCGCCCATCAGTGCGCGCAACTCGGGCGACACAGCAACACTCGGCGCTTCTTCAATCATCTTTTGGTGGCGACGCTGTACTGAACACTCGCGTTCACCGAGATGAATCACGTGGCCGTACGAGTCTGCAAGGATCTGGATCTCGACGTGACGCGGGCCATCAATGTACTTCTCGACGTACACGGCATCGTCGCCGAACGCGTTGCGCGCTTCGCGCTGCGCTGACGCCAAGGCATCGGCAAGCTCGTTCGCCGCATGCACGACACGCATCCCTTTCCCGCCACCGCCCGCTGCGGCCTTGAGCAACACAGGATAGCCGAACTTGTCTGCGATGATCTTGGCTTCGTCAGCGTCGCGCAGCGCTTCAGTCGTGCCGGGAACCACGGGAACACCGGCCGCCATCACGAGTTGGCGCGCTGCCGTCTTGGAGCCCATGGCTTCGATCGATTCTGCGGGGGGGCCGATGAAGACCAGCCCAGCGTCGCGCACCGCGCGTGCAAACCAGGCCCGCTCGGACAGGAAGCCGTAGCCCGGATGAATCGCCTCGGCGCCAGTCCGCAGCGCGACTTCAATGAGTCGGTCGCCGAGCAGGTAGCTTTGCGCGGCCGGTGACGGGCCAATGTTGACTGCTTCGTCAGCCTCGCGCACGTGAGGCGCGTTTGCATCGGCGTCGGAATAAACCGCGACGGTTTTGACACCGAGTTCCTGACACGCGCGGATGACTCGGAGCGCGATCTCACCCCGGTTCGCAATGAGCACTTTGCCGAACATGCCCTTGCTCACAGCGGAAGGTTTCCGTGCTTCTTGGGCGGATTCCGATCGCGCTTGCCGCGCAGTGTGTCGAGCGCACTGATCAGGCGCGGCCGCGTGTCACGAGGATCGATGACGTCGTCGACGTACCCGTATGCCGCAGCGATGTACGGGTTTGCAAACTTCTCCGTGTATTCGTTGACGCGCGCATCGGTCGCGGCGACAGGATCGCTGCTGTCTGCAATCTCCTTGCGATACAGAACTTCAACGGCTCCTTTGGGCCCCATGACAGCAATTTCCGCCGTCGGCCAAGCGATATTGAAATCGCCGCGAATGTGCTTGGAGCTCATGACGTCGTACGCGCCGCCGTATGCCTTGCGCGTGATGACTGTCAACTTGGGTACCGTGGCTTCGCAGTACGCATACAGCAGTTTCGCGCCGTGCTTGATGATGCCACCGTGTTCCTGCGCCACGCCTGGAAGAAATCCGGGGACGTCTTCAAACGTCACGATAGGAATATTGAAGCAATCGCAGAAGCGCACGAAGCGCGCTGCCTTCAACGACGCGTTGATGTCCAGCACACCTGCGAGCACCGACGGCTGGTTCGCCACGATGCCGACGCTGAAGCCGCCGAGGTGGGCGAAGCCGATCAGGATATTGCCGGCGAAGTCTGGCATGACTTCGTAGAACTCGCCGTCGTCAACAATGCGACCAATGACATCACGCATGTCATACGGCTTGTTCGGATTGTCGGGCACGACGTCGAGAAGTCCTTCATCGCGACGATCGTGTGGATCACGTCCGGCGCCACGTGGTGGATCGTCGACGTTGTTGGACGGTATGAAACGAAACAGCTCGCGAATCTGCTGCAAACAGGCGAGTTCAGAATCGCAAGCAAAGTGTGCGACGCCGCTCGTGCCAGCGTGCGTATCTGCGCCGCCGAGCTTCTCCATCGTCACGTCTTCATGCGTTACGGTCTTCACGACGTTCGGGCCGGTGACGAACATGTAGCTCGTACCACGGACCATGTAGATGAAGTCGGTGATGGCCGGTGAGTAGACAGCACCACCTGCGCACGGACCAAGGATTGCTGAAATCTGCGGAATTACACCAGACGCGAGTGTGTTGCGCAAAAAGATGTCCGCATAACCGCCAAGCGAAACGACGCCTTCCTGAATGCGGGCTCCACCGGAGTCGTTCAGCCCGATGACGGGAGCACCATTCTTGACCGCGAGATCCATGATCTTGCAAATCTTCGCGGCGTGCGATTCGGAGAGCGAGCCACCGAACACAGTGAAGTCCTGAGAGAACACGTAAACGAGGCGCCCTTCGATGCGTCCGTAGCCGGTGACGACTCCATCGCCGTAGATCGGAGTTTCGCCTTCAGCCACCGATCGTGAAGTCACGAAGCGATCAAGCTCGCTGAACGAACCTTCGTCGAGGAGCACGTCAAGGCGCTCACGCGCCGACAGTTTTCCTTTGGCATGTTGTGCGGCGAGTCGCGCCGCACCTCCGCCCTGTTCGGCGGCGTCGCGTGCGACTGCAAGCCTTTCGAGTTTTTCGCGCATGGACATGGTGCGGGAAGCTACTGCACAGTGAATACAGCAACCAGCGCACCGGGCAAATCACCAAATGCAATGGACGAAGCCGATCACCCCAAGGCGACCGGCTTCGTGGCCATCGGATCGCGCTACACTGCGAGGACCGACGGCTTGTTTCGCGTTACGACTCGTGCAGA
>JAYUWD010000375.1:0-3755 GCA_043753735.1 Gemmatimonadaceae bacterium | reverse complement strand
GGATCATTGCACTCGGAACAGACGGATGAGTCATCTTGACCTTCATATGCGCGTGCCGTAGGTTGCCTTGCTAAGTAGTAACTTCTTTGTGGCTTTGTCCGCTTGGCGCGGACGGCGGGAGTGTGGGGATGGTCCCCACACTTTTTTGTTCTAGAGTGGTTTTTTCGCAGGTGAGGCGGGCAGATGCGCGAAGTCGTCGAACCTATTGTCGCGCAAGAGCTTGACACGCTTGGTTTCGATCTCGTCGAATTGCGGCGGGGAGGCTCCAAGTCGCGACCGGTTCTGGAACTCCGGATCGATCGTAGAGACGGCACCAAGGTGACGATCGAAGATTGCGCCCTCGTTTCGCGCGCCGTTGAGGCGCGTCTGGAAGCGGGCGCGTTGGTCAGTGAGCAGTACGTGTTGGAGGTCTCTTCGCCTGGTGCGGATCGGCCCCTTCGCTCGCCTGCCGATTGGCGCCGCTTCGTCGGGCGTCGCGCGACGGTGACGAGTGGTGTTTTGGCTGGCGGTAAACAGGAAATCGAGATTCTCGCGCTTGAAGGCGAGGAAGGCGCTGAAGTCGCAGTCGTGCGCGATCCGAAAGGACGGGACTACCAGGTTCCTCTGTCGGAGATCACGCAGGCTCGACTGGCGTTTCACTGGAAACGATAGGGGATAGCGGATGGTCGGATCGGCGGAGATTCTCGCAGCGTTCCGCGAACTGTCCAATTCGAAGCAGCTTGACCGGACGGAATTGCATGGGCTCCTGCAAGACGGCATTCATGCTGCTCTTGCAAAAAAGCACGGGGCCAACGTGCAGGCCGAGGTCGAGATTGACGAGGACAAAGGCGCCATCCGCATCGTGCTACTCAAGACGGTGGTCGAGGAGGTGACCGACGCCTCGAATCAGGCACTGCTCGAAGAGGCACGGTTCGTAGATCCTGAGTTCCAAGTGGGCGACGTCATGGAAATCCCGGTGGATTTCGCGGAGTTCGGCCGAACGGCCGTTCAGGCAGCGAAACAGCGGATCATCCAGCGCGTTCGCGAAGGGGAGCGTACGCGCATCCGCGATGAGTTTTCCGGACGCGTCGGTGACCTCCTGTCTGGCGAAGTCCAACAGATCGAGCGCGGCAAGCTTGTTGTCATGCTCAACAAGTTTCGCGAAGCGGAAGCAATCATTCCGTATCGCGAGCAGAATCATCGCGAGCATTACCATCAGGGCGAGCCGGTGCGCGCGGTTCTTAAGCGTGTCGAAGACACGCCCAAGGGGCCGCGTCTGATCCTGAGCCGCGCCGATGCGCTCTTTGTCCAAGCGTTGTTCAAACTAGAAGTGCCGGAAATCCAGCAGGGGATTGTCGAGATCAAGGCGGCCGCGCGGGAAGTTGGCAGCCGTACCAAGATCGCCGTCACCTCTCGCGACGACGCAGTCGATCCGGTTGGCGCCTGCGTTGGTCTCAAAGGCTCGCGTGTCCAAGCTGTAGTGAACGAACTCGGCGGCGAGCGAATCGACATCGTGCCGTGGTCGCCCGATCCAGAGCGCTTCGCCAAGCTTGCGCTCGCACCAGCACGTGTTGCACGCGTTTTCAGCGATGCGTTGACGCGTACCATTCAAGCTGTTGTTGATGAGGATCAGCTTTCGCTCGCGATCGGCCGGAACGGACAAAACGTGCGCCTTGCGTCGGAACTGACCGGCTGGAAGATCGATCTGTACTCGAGCCGCGAGTGGATTGAGAAGGGTGGAGAAGCCCCGCTCTTTGCACCGCTGCCCGAAGAAGCTGACATTGAAGCCGACGTGCCGTTGAACGAAATCGAAGGACTCGAAGTATCGACCGTCGCAGTGCTCGCGGATGCTGGTTACCGTACGCTCAACGACATTCTCGATCTCGATCGCGACGACCTGTTGCGCCTCCCGGGCATCGCGCCCGAAGAAGCGGATCGGATCATGTCGATCATCGACGAGCTCACCACCGAAGAAGATTCGGGCGGTGGCACCGGGTGACGCTCGAAGACGGCGCATCGCCGATGCTCGGTGACGCGCAGCGCCGGAAGGTGCTCGGTCTCGTCGGGCTTGGTATGCGCGGTCGGCTGGTGGTGGTCGGCGCGGAACAGGTGCGATTAGCCGCGATGAAGGGAACGCTCCAGATGGCTATCGTGGCCGCTGACGTGTCGCGCCATTCGTTGGACAAGGTCGTGCCGGTGCTGAAAGCCCGGCGCGTCCAGGTTGTAGAGTGGCCGAGTGCGGCCGAGCTGGGCGGTGCCGTAGGACGTGAGACGACGGCAGCGGTTGGAATCGTAGATCAGGCGCTGGCGCGCGGTATCCGTGGCGCCGTAGCCGGGGCAGCCCCGGCAGGCGACGCGACGCGCGTTTCGCGGTAGGAGGATGGGTTGAGCAAGCTTCGTGTGCATGACATGGCAGGTGAGTTCGGTATCTCGGCTGACGAGGTGCTGGCTTTGTTGCGCCAAATGGACGTCCCGGTTCGCAGCCACTTAACGCTGCTCACGGACGATCAAGTTTCGCGCATCCGTGCTCGTTGGGAACGGGAGAAGCGTGTGCGCGCCGAAAAGGCGGCACCTGCGCCTTCCAAACCGAGCCGTAGGCGCAGTGGTGCTGCAGCCGCTGAGGCATCCGCGCCTGCGCCCGAGCCGGAGGTGGCCGCTCCCGCTGTTCGTCGCCGCCGCCGCTCTGAGGAAGAAAGCCACGCGGAAGAAGTGCACGAGGTCGTGCCCGTCGTCGCTGAAGCTGCGAGTGTCGAACCCCCGGTTGTGGATGCGCCGAAGGTTGAGCGCGAGCAGCCGCAGCCAGCGATCGCCACTCCGACTGAACCAGTCGTGGCCAAGCCGGTCGTCGCTGAGGTCGTCGCCGTGTCGGCGCCCGCCGCGGCTACCGTCGTCGAGGCACCTGTTCGTACGCCGGCACCCGCTGTGATTCGCGCTGAACGGGTCGTCGCAGACGCGCCCCGTCCCACGCCAGTTGCTCCGGTCCAGCGCGCACCCGAACGGCCGCGTCCACCCATCGCCGCCGCACCGCCAGCGCCTCCGGTTGTGGTTCCGGCTGCTCCGATTGCCTCAACGCCTGTCGTGCCGGCGCAGGTGGCCGCGTCGCTGACCGCTGTAGCTGTGGCACCTCCCGCCACAACGCCGCTTCCGCCTGACCGTCCGCGTCCGCGTCCTGTGGTGCCTGGTGCACCGCGTCCGCGTCCGTACTCGTCGGGTGGCTCTCCGAACTTTGGTTCTGCTCGTCCCATCGCATCCGCCGCTCCCGGTGGCGGACTCGGTCAAGGACAGCGTCGGGATGACCGTCGTCCCGCATCGCAGCCGCAGGGCCAAAGCAACAGCAATGGCCCTGGCAATCCGCCGCCGGGTCCGGGCGGATCCGCTGGTGCCCAGAGTCAGCGTCGTGGCAAGAAGGGCAAGCGTGGGGCCGTGGATCAGGAAGCGGTGTCGGCGAACATTTCGAAGACGATGACCGCGATGCGCGGCGCGCCTGCGCGTCGTGGCAGTGGGCGTCGCTTTGGCGCCGATATGCGCGCCGAGATGGAAGAGCAGCGCGTTGCAGCCGCTGAGCGTGAGCGGAAAACGGTGCGCGTGAATGAGTTCATCACCGTGTCTGAACTCGCGCAAATTCTCAGCATTCCGGCAACACAGATCGTTGGTTTTGCATTCAAGACACTTGGTTTGATGGTCACCATCAATCAGCGTCTCGATTTCGACCAGATCGAACTGATCGCCGGCGAATTCGGGTTCCAGGCAGTGAAGGAAAGCGATTATGCCGCCGA
>JAYUWD010000374.1:0-3765 GCA_043753735.1 Gemmatimonadaceae bacterium | reverse complement strand
CGTCGACATGTTCGGCATCCATTGGCCGTTGATATGAATTGACGGAACGCACCGACGCGACATCGAGCCGCGCATGAGTATCTTCCGCTCGTCCCCCATCGCGGTCTCGCTGCTGACGCGAGCGCCGAACGCACTCACCGTGTCTCCGGCAGATAGGTATTCGATATACACACCCGGCATCGTAAGGAAGAGATCGGACGTGACGACCGCGTTGACCTTTTCGAAGTCGTCGCTGGTGAAATACCGGCCCACCCCCGAGCGCCGACGCGCACGAAATCCGGCAAGGTTGCTGTAAAGCTCATAGTTCGCGAGCACCTTCATCGTGTCGAGCACTGATTTGAAGGTGACCAGCGACAGACTGATCGCGGGCGTTCCGTCGATGACATCAACAGTCCGGCGATCAGGGTAGTAGCCGACGGCGCGCACTTCCAGCGATCGCGTGCCCGCTGGTGCGTCGGACAACGTCCACTCGCCGCGCGCGTTAGTTCGGGTCGTCGGGCCGTTCACGATGCTCACCTGTGCGTTGGCGAGCGGTCGTCCACCGTTCGATGCGCTGACGGTTCCTTTCAAACGCTGATCTCCCACGTGCAGCGCGCGTGGCTCAGTCTGCACATTCGGTCGTAGTGTGTCGTACACCACCACTGTGCGCGCGCTGCTCAGATACAGTTCGCGACGCAGAAATCCCTCGGCCGGGATTTGAGCTTCAACCACGTCGGTGCTATCCGCGTTGCGGCTTGCCGTGAGCGTCATCGTTCCAGGAGCCGGCACGTTGCAAATCGCAAACCAGCCGTTGTCACGGGTCGTGACGACTCGACGTGGTGTGTTGCGGACCATCTTTGCACCGCGGATCGAAAGCTCGACCCATTCGCCTGCAACGGTCACGTTTGCCGCGGGGTCGCGGGTGTGCGCATCACGTACGATTCCGATCAGCAATGCCGCCGCGCCGCGTCCCGCGGCGGATGGGCCACACACCGCTGTACTGAGCGATGCGGCTGACGGGATCGCGAGATCGGTCTGTACCAGACGCGCGCCACGCACCGTGACGGCACGCAGCATCGGCTCCATGCCGAGTGAGTCGAGCATCGGATGGAAGAACCCGATGGTGTATTTGCCCTCGGGAACATCCCGGAACCGGTAGACGCCAAGCGAATCCGAGATAACGGTCTCGCCAAAACGTGCGAGCGTATCAGCTGCGACGAGTTGAACGGCCGCGCCCACAAGCGGGCGGTTCGAAATGCTATCGTGGACAACCCCGCTCACGCTCGACGTTTGACGTTGACCGTGAGCGACGTGTCGCGCAGGCTCGGCCCACATCGCTGCTGGCAGCTGTGCGGACGACAGTTGGGCGATGAGCAAGCCGATCAGCATGAGCGCTCCTCGTGTGATGGGAGCGGTAAGAAACCGCGTCGATCACCCTGATCGACGCGGTTTCTTACCGCTCCCCCTTAGTGAACTGGAACTACCGGTTCACCGAGTTGTCGAGGAAAGGCCGGTTTACCGCAGTAGTCGATACGATCGTCATATCGCCACGCGCCGAGACCGTGTACACACGCCCCGCGAGAAAAGAGACTGCGGTACGCGAGATCACGTCCACGCCGGATCCAGCCGTGCGCGTGAACAGGTCGTAGGCGCCGCTCGGCACGCCAACGAACGTGCCACCCGTCTTGTACGCGATGATGTTGCCAACCGGCGACTCCAGCGCCGTCGTCGTGTTCCTCGCGAACAGCTGCATCGGCGAGGAATTTGGCGAGGCGTTCACGAAACGCACGAGCGCCTGTGTGAAGTCGAAGATGGAAGGGAAGGCATCTTCGACAACAAAGCCTTCGACCTGCTTGGCGGTTGCGTCGTAGAAGCCGCTCAGGAATACGGAGTACGCCTTCCCGTCGGCGAGCGTGGCCGGAACGGTCGAGATTGTGAGATCCTTGTCGGTCGCTGCCGCGATTTTACTCGCGATGGTGACCTGCCCCGCGGGCAGTGCCATGTACAGATTGCCCGCCGCGACAGCGCCATAGGCGACGCCGTTTGTCGACTCGACACCGGTTGTCGACGAGATGGCGGTAACCTTGGTGGCGCCCGCGTAGAAGTTCACCCCCGGCGCGTTCAGGCCGAAGTTGTGGAATTTGACGCGCGCGCCCGAAATGGGTGCGGTGATGCTGTCGATCTGGACGGCGTTCTTGTCGCACGCGGCAAGCGCCGCAACACCGGCCAGCATCACGAGGGATCGGAAAGTCTTCATCGCGGTCACGGTTGGGTGATCCAGATCGGTTTGGTGTGAAAGTCGAGCGCACGGCCGCCGATGGCGTCAAGCCCAGGGATGTTCCACACGTACTCCGAGTTGTAGCGCGCGCGCACTCGCTGCGCGGGCCTGTTGTTGTTGTCGGCGTCCAGCACGGCCGGAATGGCGAACCCGGGATAAACCTGCTGGCCGGTAGCAGGATCATTTCCGGTGTAACCGTAGCGCCGCATGTCCATCCACGTCTCCACGTGCGCCCAGGCAAACTGCGCGATGTACTTCTGCGTCATCACCTGCGTGAGCGTGAGGTCGCCGGCATTTGTAGGGATAATCGCCGAGTTCGCGAGGAACGCCGACTTCTCGGCCGCGGTGATCGGCGTTGCCAACTGACCGTCGTCTTGATTGCGTGCATTCACAAAATCGACATGCGAGGAGACGCCTTTCGTGTATGCATCGAGCGCCACCGCGCGGTTGCCTTGGCGCAGCGCTGCCTCGGCCTTTATAAACTGCAGCTGCGCGTACGTCATGATCGGCATCCGCGTCCTGTCGGCAAAGAGGTATCGCGACGGCAGGGTCGCACCGGCAGTGCCGGCGTAGCCAAAAAAGTTGTTCGGCTGCTGCGCCGTGGTGAAACCGGAGATGCCCGAGTTCGGATCCCAGCCGCGATACTGTCCGTCAGGCGACGGCGAAAGCATGCGACTCATGCGCGGGTCGACGACGCCGCCAAAGACCGTGCCGTTCATCAGGTTCAGCATGAACTGCGTCTGCCGGTACGAATTGAGGTTGCCGCGGCGCGGCCCCCAGAAATTCGCGTCGCTATTGTCGGCGCTCGTGCCCGTGTAGGCCAACAGCGCATCGTCGGCGTTGCTCGCAAATGCCTTGTCGACATTGTCGATCACGTCCTGCGGCTTGTACGTGCTCTTGTTGGAGAAGTGGTTGAGCGCCATGGCCTTCAAGCCATAGGCGAACTTGAGCCACTTCAGGCGGTCGCCATTGTACACCCGGTCGTAGCGAGCCATGAACGCCTGATCCACTACGCCATCGGTTTTTTGCAGGTTGAGTATCGCCAGGTCGAGAAGGCGAAGCACCTCCTGATACGCGAACTCCTGCGTGTCGTAGTCGAAGGAGAAGCGCGTCTGATCAAACGCCTGCTTGATGATGAGTTCACCGTGCATGTCGGTGATTTTGAGCCAGCCCCACGCTTTGACGGCGTAACCGACGCCAAGGAGATCCCACCGCTGCTCGGACTCGGCTTTCGTTATGAGGTCGACCAGGTTCTGGCCCATGCTCCAGTACACGTCACGCCACAACTGGCCGCCGTTGTCCGAGGGCGGCCGATCATAACCCATGCGATCCCACGTGCTGGGCGTCGTGCTGCCGTTGGGGAGCGTCCAGTTCTGAGTGTAGCGACCCACGAAGCGTCCATCGACTTGTTCCGATGTCGCCATCCAGTGCAGGATGGGCGGCAGGTACAGATTCGGGGAGACGGTCTGCGGCGCGTTGGGGTTGGTGTTGACGTCCAGAAATTCTTT
>JAYUWD010000373.1:0-3777 GCA_043753735.1 Gemmatimonadaceae bacterium | reverse complement strand
GCGCGACAAGCGTGCAACGATGCGCGAGTTGTGCGCACCTGTTGAGCGAGATTGATGCCGCCCCCGCCTGTCCGGAGTGCGGCAGTCTGCTGGAAGTGTTGCATGGCCGACCGATTGATGATGCAGGACACCTGATGAGCGGCGAAGCATTGCGGGCGAGCTTCGCGCAACATTGCTGCGCGCGACCGTTGGGCCATCCGTCGGGCGTGTGGCGCTTTCAACAGATCGTGATGCCAAACGCGGGCGCATCGATCATCAGCCATCCTGAGGGCAACACGCCGCTGCTGTCACGCACTGCGTTGTCCAGATACAGCGGTGTCGATGGGTTGTTGATCAAGCATGAAGGGCACAACCCGACGGGTTCGTTCAAGGATCGCGGGATGACCGTTGGTGTCACGCAGGCGGTGCGCATCGGCGCTACTGCGGTCGCGTGTGCGTCCACGGGCAACACGTCGGCCGCGCTCGCGTCGTACGCCGCGCAGGCGGGAATTCCGGGACTCGTGTTCGTACCTGCCGGCAAGATTGCGATGGGCAAGCTTGCGCAGACGCTGGCGTACGGTGCGCGCACATTGTTGGTGCGCGGCGACTTCGATCAATGTTTGCGACTCGTGCAGGATGCATCGCGCGAGCTCGGCATCTATCTGCTCAACTCGATCAATCCGTGGCGAGTGGAAGGACAGAAGACGATCGTTCTCGAAATGTTGCAGCAGCTTGGCTGGGATGCGCCCGACTTCATCGTCCTTCCCGCGGGCAACCTTGGCAACACTGCGGCCTTCGGCAAGGCATTGCGTGAAGCGTACGCACTCGGGCTGATCGACCGGATGCCGCGCCTCGTCTCCGTTCAGGCGGCGGGTGCCGCTCCATTTGCGCGCAGCTACCGCGAAGGGTTTGCCACACGTTACACCGTGGCTGCTGAAACCGTCGCCACTGCCATTCGCATTGGCGATCCGGCGTCGTGGGATCGCGGCGTACGCGCCATCCGCGAAACAAATGGAATTGTGCTCGCGTGTACCGACGACGAAATCATCGATGCGAAAGTCGCAATCGATGCAGCCGGTGTCGGGTGCGAACCGGCAAGCGCGGCGAGCGTT
The DNA here is from genome assembly GCA_043753735.1 of Gemmatimonadaceae bacterium. GTDB lineage: Bacteria > Gemmatimonadota > Gemmatimonadetes > Gemmatimonadales > Gemmatimonadaceae > Gemmatimonas. Next base: position 2,686 of record JAYUWD010000373.1, on the reverse strand, counting down.
GCGGGTGTGCGCAAACTTGTCGAGGAGGGGGTGATCCGTGCCGGTGATCGTGTCGTTGCAGTGCTCACTGGCCACGTGCTCAAGGATCCTGGGATGCTTGTTGAGTTGCATCAGACCCGAAGCGATTTCGCACAATCCAATCGCCCCATCGAAATCGATGCTGACGTTTCGGCCGTCGCGCGTGTGCTGAAACGGACGTCGGCGGAGAACGCCTGATGTCACTGTCCGCACGGCGCACGTTGGTGACAGGTGCTGCGCGTCCACTTGGTGTCGAGCTGGTTCGGCAGTGCCTGCTGCGGGGCGACAAGGTTTACGCCGCGGCCCGCAACCCGGCGCGGGTCCCAGTGCTGGCGGATTTACGCGCTGAATTTTCCGGGCTCGAACTGATCGCGCTCGACCCCGCGGATGCGTCAACTGTTGCCGAAGTGATGCCGGTGCTGGAAGAGCTGACCAACTCGCTCGACCTGCTGATTGTCGCACCGGCCGAACCTGGCCCGCACGACCGACTTGTTGACGCCGAGCGCGACGAAACCTTGAGCACGATGTCGGGCACTGGCATCGTCGAGCACTATCGGCGACACGCGGTTGCACCGGTGATGCTGGTGCGCACGTTGCTCCCGTGGCTCACGCATGGCGACGGTGCCCGCATCCTGATGGTGAGTACTTGGCTAGGCTCACTGGTCGGCAAAACGCAGGGCGGCGACTACGCGCGGTGCAGCAGCGCTGCGGCCCTGCACATGCTCACGCGCGCGCTCGCCAACGACCTTGCCGAAGAACGAATTTCGATTTGCATCGGTAACCCGGGCAACTACGCAACAACACCGGATGGCCCGGCGTTTCTCGTGCCGATCGGCGACGCAGCGCTTGGCTTGCTGAGTGTGACAGAGCGACTGCCAAGGAACAAGTCCGGCGGTTTCTTCGATTGGACCGGTACGGAGCGCCCCTGGTGATTGGTGCGGTGAGCCCCCTGGCGTTCACGTCTCCCGCGAGTGGTACAATTAGCCCCGATCACGACGCTTGGCGCGCTCCGCCTCGTTCTTCTTCCGCTCTTCGTCCAACAGTGCAGTCATGAGCGAGTCGGAAATGTGACGCTGGCCGTCGTTCAATTGCCCGCGTGCACGGTCGCGATATGCGTCCTGGATGTCAGTAAGTCGAGCAACGATTGTTTTCGCCGTGTCGGGGAGCATCGCGCCCATGCCGCGGCCGCCAACCTGACCGCCACGTGCGCCACCCTGCTGCTTTTCGTCGGCGAAGATTTTATCCAGGTCCTTGAACAGCGGTTCCTGCATCCGCTGCATTTCCTTGCGGAACGCTTTCAACGAATCTTTCTGTGGATTGGACAACGTTAGTGACTTCTTCCGATCGAGGAAAAAAGCGATCGGATCATTCTTTTCGAGCGTCTCCTTCACCATCGTCGCCGGCGATGATCGACTTCCACCACCGCCCATCCCCTGGCCATTACCCATACCGCCGCGACGTCCACCTCCCATTCCGCCACCCATGCCACCCATTCCGCCTTGGGCGTGTACAGCAGTGGATGTGGCGGCAAAAAGTGCGAAGCCGGTTAACACGCTGAGGGCGACGAACCGAATGGGGGCTGAAGATCGCATGCGAAAAGTTCCGGAAGGAGCGCGACGGCGTGTGCGGAGGCAATTCGCGCCAGCGGCGGGAGCGTGGCGGAGTGTCTACAGGTCGCAACAACGTATGTTAGTCGTCGGCGTGCGACTCGCTACGGCTCTTGTTGCCGGCGGCTGTGCGGGAAACACCGTCCCCCAGTCCAACCCCACTCCAGTGCAGGTGACGCAGCCACCTGTTGCCGAGGCGGGGCTGGCGGTCGTTCCGGTGCATGTGACGTACGTGCTCCGGTCGCTCCGCCCCTCCCTCGATTCGCTCTTTCCCGCTCGCGACTCGCTCGATCAGGCGGCGTGCAACACAGTTGGTGGACTGGTCTGTCATCAGTACGTGTATCGCCGAGACTCGCTCACCCTGCACGGTGCTGCAGATCGGCTCTTCATCGACACCAAGCTTGGCTATCGCGCGCAATTGGGCGCGGTCGGGATGGCGCGGGTCGCGAGTTGTGGCTACGCCCCCGAGGCCATGAGGCGCGCCACGCTATCCGTGAGCACATCGCTTTTCTGGCGCCGCGATTGGCGTATCGGCGCGCGCAACTCCACGGCCACGGCCACGCTGCTCGATCCGTGCCTCGTGACAGTGTTCGGCGTCAATGCGACGTCCACGCTGCAAAGATTGCTCAACCGACAGCTTGCCGATTTCGCAACGCTCGCTGACACGGCGATCCCGCGGGTCGCCGATTTGCGACTCCTTGCTGATTCGTTGTGGCGCAGCTTTCTCGAACCGACCGCGCTCGATTCCACCAATTCACTCTGGTTGACGCTCGAGCCGGAAGCGGTGCGCGCTACGCCGTTCACATCGAACGGGCCGAGTATTCAGACGGCGATCGTGCTGTACGCGCGCCCAAGGGTCGTGGCCGGCAACAAGCCTCGCATGTCGCAGCGTACGTTGCCCGTGCTGGCGCTGGGCGAGGCGCCGGAATATTTCGATGTCCCGATCACCGTGGAACTGCCGTTTACCGAAGTGCAGCGTCGCGCGACCGCGCTGCTGTCTGCAGAAACCGCGACGGGAAGTGTGCGGGTCGACAGCGTCACCGTGCGCGGACTCGGCGACA
>JAYUWD010000372.1:0-3778 GCA_043753735.1 Gemmatimonadaceae bacterium | reverse complement strand
CACTGACGGAGAAACTTCCCGGCGGATTGGCGGGGGTGAAGTGTCCGCCGGTTTTCGGCAGTCCGAGCGTGAATGCGAGGAGGATGATCAGCATCAGTCCGCCGTACTTCGCGACGGTGGTGATGTTCTGCACCAACGATCCCCACTTGAGCCCCACGATATTGATGGTCGCCATCGAGCCAAGGGCAACCGCGGCGATCCAGTGCGCGTAGTCGCTATAGGGTGCGACGGCGGGGTTGTGGCCAAGTGCGCGTAGCAAATACTCCGCGAACGTTATCGAAATAGCGCCGAGTGCCGCCGCGCGGATGATGATGAGCTCTGACCACCCGTAGAGAAAGGCGGGTAGTCGTCCCCACCCTTCGCGAATGAAGACGTAATGGCCGCCGGTCTTGGGGAGGGCGCCCGCGATTTCGGCGAGGGTGAGCGCGCCGCACAGCGCGAAGACTCCGCCGGTCACCCAGACGGCCAGCAGTGGGAACGGGCCGGGGAGCTTGTCCGCTATTCCTGCTGGAGACCGAAAGATCCCGGACCCGATCGTGGACCCGACCAGGACTGCGATCGCGCTGAAAAGCCCTAATCGCCTTGGTAATTCAGTGCTGCCCGCTGCGGGACCAGTCGCATCGCGCGACGGCCGGGAGTTCCCGCTCGAAGTGTTATTCGCCATGCGCGCCAACGGTACAGCCACGCCCGCACTTTCGCACCTTCTGAGCGATACCTGATCCCGCATCCGCGTCCCCGATCCCCCATCCAATAGCCCCCGACCCCCACTAGCTTTCCACTTATGTCACCAGCACTTCTCGACGCTCTCTTCTGGATAGCCGTCGTCTGCTGCGCCGTCGCGCAGCTCTTCATCCTGCGGGCAGTTTTCCGTACGCTCCCGCCCCGTCCGACATCGGTTGACGCGCCGAACGTGCCAATGCCGCACCGCATGCAGGAAGCCGTTTGGGCGATTCTTCCGGCGTTTCTGCTGGCCGCTGCGTTCTATGGTGCATGGCGCTCCATCCACCCCGTTTTCCCGCAATGATCTCCTCATCGCTTCCACCGGCATCGGTTCGTCGCGCCTCCTACATCGCGCTCGCCGTGGCTCTCGTGCACATCGTTTTTGGCGCCATCGTTCGTATTTCCGGCTCCGGAATGGGTTGCGGCGAGAACTGGCCCAAATGTTACGGCTACTGGTTTCCGCCATTCGAACGGATGGACCTCGTTATCGAGGTGTTGCACCGTTATCTGGCGATCGCACTGTTCGTGTCCATCGCGTATCTCGTGGCTACTGTCTGGCGCCATCGCACGGAATCGTCGGTCAGCGGGCGTGGTGGTGTCGGCAATAGTGCGCGCCTCGCACTTGGGTTGTGGTTTGCGCCGGCGCTTTTTGGCGCGGTGACGGTGTTTACCGGCAACCCGGCGTGGGCGACGGTAGTGCACAAGCTGCTCGCCGCGTCACTGATCGCAGTGCTCGTCGCGGCGACCATTCGGGCCGGCGGACTTGGCGGCGAAAGTATTGCCACCGCGCGCGGCAGCTCGAAGGCTGTGGGTGGTGCCACAGCTGCCGCGATTCTCGCACTGCTCGTCGTGGTCCTTGGCGGACTGACAGCCAAGATTCCCGGCGCCGCGGTCGCGTGCGCCGGGTTCCCGCTTTGCGGCGAAGGATCGCTCGGCGGGGGTGCGCAACATGTGCAACTCACTCATCGCATCCTTGCGTACCTGCTCGTGCTCCATCTCGCATCGTTGCCGTTGATCTTCCGCAAGCGCGGTGAACCCGTCGCGGTGATGCGAACGGCGTGGCTCGGGCTGACGCTCGGCGCGCTGCAGGTTGTGTGGGCGGGTTGGATGGTGACTGGTGGCTTTCCCGGAGTCGTACGCTCGTTGCACCAGGCGACGGGTATTCTGATCTGGGTGACCGCATTCGCGATGGCGTATCTGACGCGCATTGCCGCCGGGCGAACGTCACTCACGTTTCAGCGCCCGATTTCGAGCGACGCCGAGTCGCGCGGTGGCATGATGTCCAGCGCGCCACGTCCCAGTTCGGCGCGCTGATGACCGTAGCTGTCGCGGAGCCGACGCTCTCACGTGATCTGATTTCGCTTACCAAGCCGCGCATCATCTCGCTGCTGCTGGTGACGACAATCGCGCCCATGTACGCCGCCGGCTCGCCGTCGTTGCTGTTGGTGCTGCTGGTGACAATCGGTGGCTATCTGATGGCCGGCGGAGCGAACGCGATCAACATGTACATCGATCGCGACATCGACGACGTGATGGCTCGCACGCGCTTACGCCCGCTGCCGAGTGGTCGCATGTCGCCCGTGCAGGTGCTGGCCTTTGGCATTGCGTGCGCCACATTGGCGACGTGGATGCTCGCGTATTTTGTGAATGTGCTGACGGCCGGCCTGGCACTCGCCGGTTTCTATTTTTACGTGTTCATCTACACGCGTCTGCTCAAACGCACGTCGCCGCAAAACATCGTCATTGGTGGTGCGGCGGGCGCATTCCCGCCGCTGGTCGGATGGGCTGCAGTGACGGGCACACTCGATGTGTCGGCGCTCTGCCTCTTCCTGATCGTGTTCTATTGGACGCCCCCGCACTTCTGGGCGCTGGCATTGCTGAAACAGGTGGACTACGGTCGCGCGAAAGTGCCGATGGCACCGTTGGTGTGGGGCGAGAAGGAGACGATGCACCAGATGTTCTGGTACACGGTGATTCTGATCGCGATGACAATGTTGCCGGTAATCTTTGGCGCATTCGGCATCATCTACCTCGTGTCGACGGTGATTCTGAATGCGATATTGATGCGCGGCATTCTTCGCATCATTGGCGCGGCAAAGGCCGGAGAGCCGTGGACTGGACCGGCGTGGTGGGTCTACAAGTACACGCTTTTGTATCTCGCGCTCGTGTTCGTCGCGATGGCGGTTGATCGCGCGGTGCTGCGGTAAACGTCTGATCAACGGCAACGGCACTTCGCATTTTACGCCTTGCCGCATTCGCATCATGTGTCGGACCCGCGCGGCGGCTCCGTCCTCAGTACGTGATGTCGATACGAGTCTCGACGCCGCTCGTCACGACCAATTCACGGGTCCGAGTACCGAGCACTTCGCTCCAGACGACCAGCGTATAACGGCCCGTTGGTACGCCGTCAAAACGGAATTTGCCGTCTGCGACCGTGACTGCAACGAACGGATGCGGAGCGACTGCGATGTACGCCCGGACCCATGGATGCAAATCGTCGCGCACTTCGATCAAGCCTGCGCGGGCCGTCGCGGCTGACGTGGGCACCACCTGCCCCACATCATTGAACAACACCGTGGCCCGCGCTGCGCCGTCGCCACCGACATCGACAAAACGAAGACGCGACATCATCGCGTCGCGCGACGTGATCATCATTGTGCCACCGACAGGTACGCGCTGTACGCGTGGCTCGAGACGGCACCCCGCCAGCCGGAGCGGTGCACGACGAGACGCCGCGTCCGATGGACCCGATGCAACGCCCACCAACCACACGACCGCGTTCCCCACCCCATCCTCGGCACTCGGCACGGCACGCTGAGTGAATGGCTCGCAGGCGGCCATGTTGTGCGTAGGAACGACAATCGTGTCACGTGATGCGCGTTCGCCGCCGCCAATCCGACCAACGATTATCCCGTCGCCGATCGTTGCTGACGTTGAGCCGCTTCGAACGGTGTAATGCGCGCCATCGGTACCGCCCGCAGCACGCGCCAGCGACGGCACCGCGACTGCTGCCGATTTAGCGCCGAGCGACGGTGCGCCTTGTGCATCAACGTTCGAC
>JAYUWD010000371.1:0-11386 GCA_043753735.1 Gemmatimonadaceae bacterium | reverse complement strand
CTTCGGCAGTGGACTTCTTGCCTTGGATCATCAGCGAGTTGATGAACTTCGAGACGGTCTGGCTGTCGTAACGCGCGTCAGGCAGAATGGTGCGCTTTACGGCGCTTTTGCGGCGACTCATTTCTTCTTACCTCCCTTTGCGGCTGGAGCGCCCTTGGCGCCGGCCGCGGCACCCTTCTTGGGGCGCTTGGTGCCGTACTTCGAACGGCTCTGGTTGCGGCCGTTCACGCCAGAGGCGTCGAGCGTACCGCGGACGATGTGATAACGCACACCCGGCAGGTCCTTCACACGACCACCGCGCACGAGCACGATTGAGTGCTCTTGCAGGTTGTGCCCTTCACCGGGAATGTACGCGGTGACTTCGAGCTGGTTCGTGAGACGAACACGGGCCACTTTACGCAGCGCCGAGTTGGGCTTCTTGGGCGTCGTGGTGTAGACGCGGGTACAGACGCCACGCTTGAAAGGATTGCTCTTGAGCGCGGGCGCTTTTGACTTCTCGACCACGTCCTTTCGGGCGCGTCGAACCAGCTGATTGATTGTTGGCATTCGCTTGTGGGTGTTCGGAAACCGACATCTACGTGAATCGCGCCGACGATACCTTCTTGCAACGAAGGCATCACATCGCCCGATCCGCGCGCACTACCTCTACGCGGGACGCCGGGCACTGTCGGACGCGGCACGGAACCGAATCCGAAGCTTAGTCAGGCGGTGGTTGGGGGTCAACCGACGCAGGGCGAACTGCCAGTTTTGAGTGGTGAGTTCAAGTTTCGAGTTTCGATTTCATGGCATCCAACCCGAATTCCACCTCCGCGGCTCGCACTCCACCCACAACCCCTCTCTCCAACTCATCACTCAAAACCCCCGCACTTCAAACTCCAACGCCTGGCATCCACGTACGGGCCTCGCAGTGGCTGAACGCCCATGCGCCATCTCCGTCTGAACAAGATCAGTCCCGCCGACGTAGGAGTATTGCCGCTCGCACCTTCCGCGACCGCTTCTCACCCCCGCGCCGTTGGCGCGGTACTTTGCCTCCCTAATGCAACATTTTTCGTGAGCGAATTCAAGAACCGCCTGCAACTGGCCCTCGACGCTGACTTCCTGATCGACCGGGAAATCGGCGGCGGGGGCATGTCGCGCGTGTTTCTGGCCACTGAACGTTCGTTGCAGCGCCGAGTGGTGATCAAGGTGCTCCCCCCGGAACTCGCGGCGGGTGTGAACGTCGAGCGGTTTCGCCGCGAGATCCAGCTCGCCGCGCAGCTGCAGCATCCGCACATCGTGCCCGTGCTGGCAGCGGGGGACGACGATAATCTTCTGTGGTACACGATGCCCTATATCGAGGGCGAATCGTTGCGCGGGGCCTTGCAGCGCCAGAAGCGACTGCCGGTACGAGACGTTGTCCGCATTCTCCATGACGTCGTCGATGCACTCGCGTACGCGCATCTGCGCGGCATCGTGCACCGCGACATCAAGCCTGACAACATTCTCACATCCGGACTGCACGCGCTCGTCACCGACTTTGGTGTCGCGAAAGCATTGAGTGCGTCGATCCCGATTGCCGGCGGCACCACAACCGGAATGGCGATTGGAACGCCAGCATACATGGCCCCGGAGCAGCTCGCCGCCGACCCGGCTGCCGATCATCGGGTCGATATCTATGCCGTCGGACTGCTGGGCTATGAGCTATTGACCGGGAATGCGCCATTCACCGGCGCATCACCGCAAGCGACCCTCGCGGCCCAGCTCACCGTTACGCCTCCTGCACCACACACGGCGCTGGCCGCAATTCCCGAAGCGCTGTCGGGCGTCATCATGCACTGTCTCGAGAAAGACGCGGGCAAGCGCCCACAGTCTGCGCAAGCACTGCTGTCCGAACTCGATGCACTGCCGCCATTAGCCGGGCGTGCGAGTGCAACACCAAGCGTGTCAAACCGGCGGTGGCCACTGATTGCCGCTGGAATCGTGGTAGCTGCAGCTTCGATCATCGTTGCGCAACGGATTCGGGGGCGCGCGCCCGCAGCGCCTGAATTCACGGCAACCGCCGACAGGCCACGCGACGCCGGTCCTGGCGGTGACCGTGGAACTCGGATGGAGATCGCCGTCGCGCGCGTCACCGACAGCGCTGCAGCAGCCGACAGTTCACGACCCGCTTTCCGCGATAGTGCAATGGGGACAGGCGCAGCCGATGGATCAAAAACCGTCGCCGTCCCCGTCACACTCAGTCGCGCAGAGTCGGTCGCCATCATGCAGGTGATGCTCAAGCGCATGGCCGCTGCCCAGGCGAACGCAAAACCGGGCGACCGCAGCGCAGCGAGCGCGAAAGTAAACGTTCCAACGGCAACCAGTGGTCAGCGCATCATTGTCCGTTCGCTCGACGATGCAAAAATGGAAGTCGCACTTGATCGCGAAGCGCTGCTCAACGAAGTACGGCGCATCTTCACCGACTCCATATCGCAAGCGTTTGCTCGCATGGATTCGGCGATGTCGCACTTGCCGCGAACCGTTCGCATCGAAGCACCGCCACGCACGGCAACGGGCGTCGTGCCACTGATCGCCCCGCCGTCAGATGGACGCACGCGCGTGGTCGTGTCGAATTTCACGAACGGCACAGGCAAGCGAGAGTTCAGCGCGGTTGGCCGTGACGCAGCGAGTTTTTTGCGCAGCGCATTGCCAACCGACAAGTATGACGTCATCGACAACGAGACCACCGATCGCGCCGCGCGCAGCGGCGTCGATCGACTCTCACTCGGCTGGGGATTGCGCGCCGATTTTGTCGTGAGCGGTGTGGTTACGCAACGCGGTGACTCGCTGACGCTCGTGACGATCTTTACCGATGTGCGCGGCGGGCGATTCTCACGCGCGCAGGATATCTCGACACCATCCGCCAATGCAAAGCTCGCATTCGACCCGATGCTCGCGAAAGTGAACTTGTGGCTCGACTCAGCGAAAGCGATGGCGTCGCGCATGCCGCCGCGCGGGCCACGCGCCGGCGCTCCACCCGAGTACGAGCGTCGCTGACCAACGAGCGAACGCGCGCGTTACGCGCCATACAAGTTGCGCCGCAACGCGAAAACGCCCGAGTCTGATTTCTCAGATTCGGGCGTTTTCGTGTGACTTCACAGCTTTCGTTCTGAAGCTACTCCAACAGCGCGATTAGTTGCCGGCCGTGAAAGGCACCGGCTCGGCAAACGATGCCGGCAGAAGCGCTTCAAAGCTGGGTTCCAGCGCTTCCGGAATCGGCTCCGGCTCAGGCAGCGCATCCGATTCGACATCCACTTCCTGATACCGATACATGCCAGTACCGGCCGGAATGAGGTGGCCGATGATGATGTTCTCCTTGAGCCCCAACAGATTGTCGCGCGATCCGCGGATGGCTGCATCCGTGAGGACACGAGTGGTTTCCTGGAAGGAAGCCGCGGAAACGAACGACTGCGTGGTGAGCGAGGCCTTCGTGATGCCGAGGAGCAGCGGTTCGGCCGTTGCCGGACGAATCTTCTTCTTCTTGGCTTCATCGTTTTCATCGCGGAACTGTGCACGATCGACATGCTCACCTTCGAGCATCTCAGTGTCGCCTGAATCCACGATGCGCACCTTCTGCAACATCTGTTTTACGATCACGCCAATGTGCTTGTCGTTGATCTTCACGCCCTGCAGGCGGTAGACCTCCTGCACTTCGTTGAGCAGATATTCCTGTACGGCGCGCGGTCCCTTGATCCGCAAAATGTCGTGCGGATTAACGGGGCCTTCCGACAAGCGATCACCGGCACGTACGCGATCGCCCTCGTGCACGCGCAAGTGCTTGCCGGCCGGCACTTCGTACACGGCCTCTTCCTGCGTTTCATCGACCACCCACTGCCCCTTCTCGACCAGCGCGGGGCGCACGAACACTTCGCGCTTGCCACGCTTGATCTCGCCGAAGCGGACAAAGCCGTCGATCTCGGAGATCGTGGCCGGATCCTTCGGGCGACGCGCTTCGAACAGTTCGGCAACTCGCGGCAGACCGCCCGTGATGTCGCGCGTCTTGTACGCTTCGCGGCTGATCTTGGCGAGAATGGTACCCGCCGAAATATTGGCCCGATCTTCGATGATGATGACAGCGCCGACCGGCACGATGAAGTCGCGAACGCGCTTCTCCTTGCCGCCCTTGCTCTGCCAGATCTCGATGTGCGGATGGAGCTTCTTTTCACGGTCTTCGATGACGACGCGCTGACGCAGACCGGTGAGCTCGTCGAGCTCCTCGGACAACGACTCGTCTTCAACGAGATCGACAAACCGAATTTCACCGTCAACGTCCGAGATGATCGGATTCGAATACGGGTCCCACGTGAAGACCGTGTCTTCCTTCTTCACGACCTGTCCGTCTTCGACCATCAGGTACGCACCGAGCGGCACCGCGAGGCGCGCTTCGATGGCGGCGTTCTTCTCAGACGAAGCCTTGATGACAAGTTCGCCTTCGTACGACGTAACAACTTTCTGACCGTCGGCATTCTGCACGGTGATAAGACGATCACCGTACTCGATGACACCAGCCTTCTTCGTGTTGCGCTTGGTCTGTTCGGCGATACGTGCTGCAGCGCCACCGATGTGGAAGGTGCGCAAGGTCAGCTGCGTACCCGGCTCTCCGATCGACTGCGCGGCGATGATACCAACCGCTTCGCCGATGTCGACCATCCCCATCGTGGCCAGGTTGCGACCGTAGCACATACGGCAGAGACCACGCTTCGCTTCGCAGGTGAGTACGGAACGGATCTTCACCGTTTCGATACCCGATCCTTCGATAGCGTCCGCCACTTCTTCGCCAATCAACTGACCCGCTTCGACCAACAGCTTCGGACGACCGGCTTCATCGCGCTCCATCGGATCGAACACATCCTCTGCAGCGACATTGCCGACCAAACGTTCGGCCAGCGGCTCGATCACATCTTCGCCTTCCTTGAGCGCCGACGTGTCCAGGCCGAGGATCGTGCCACAATCCTCTTCAGCGATCGTCATGTCCTGCGCGACGTCAACGAGACGACGCGTGAGATAACCCGCGTCGGCCGTCTTGAGTGCGGTGTCGGCGAGACCCTTACGAGCGCCGTGCGTCGACGAGAAGTACTCGAGCACCGACAAGCCTTCACGGAAGTTCGACTTGATCGGGTTTTCGATGATTTCACCGATACCACCGGTGAGCTTCTTCTGCGGCTTGGCCATGAGACCGCGCATACCAGCCAACTGACGGATCTGGTCGCGCGAACCACGAGAGCCTGAGTCGAACATCATGAACACAGGGTTGAATCCACCCTGTGATTCACGCATGGCCTTGACCATCGCGTCGGCCACGTCCGTATTGGCGTGGGTCCACGTGTCGATGACTTTGTTGTAGCGCTCACCGTTGGTGATGTTGCCGGTCGCGTACGCGCGTTCGAAACGCTCAACGCGCTCGGTCGCTTCGGCCAGCAGCTGCACCTTCTCCTTCGGGATGTGCAGGTCTTCGATGCCGATGGAAACACCGCCGCGTGTGGCATTGCGGAAACCGAATTCCTTGAGGCGATCGAGCAGCGCCACCGTTTCGGCAAGGCCGCACTGGCGATAGCTCTGGAAGACCAGTTCGCCGAGCGCCTTCTTCTTCATGTCCTTGTTCAGGAACTCGAGTCCATCCGGGCAGATCGAGTTGAACAACACGCGACCGGTGGTGGTGATGATCCACGACGGCACTTCCTGCTTCTTGTCGAACCAGCGAATGGCCGAGTAGAAGTCGATGCGGTTGTTGCTGATCGCCATCTCGATTTCGTCGATCACGGTGTACGCGGGCAGCTTCATCGCGAGGGCCGGATCTTTCAGCAACGCTTCAAAGCCGATTGGGGCCTTGGTCGCGACGTAGCAACCGAGCACGATATCCTGTGACGGTTCCGCGACCGGACGACCGTCCGAGGGCTTGAGGATGTTGTTGGACGACAGCATCAACACGCGCGCTTCGATCTGTGCTTCGAAGGAAAGCGGCACGTGCACGGCCATCTGGTCACCGTCGAAGTCGGCGTTGAACGCCGCGCAAACGAGCGGATGAATACGAATGGCCTTGCCTTCAACGAGCACGGGTTCGAACGCCTGAATGCCAAGTCGGTGCAGTGTTGGCGCACGATTCAGCAACACCGGGTGGTCCTTGATGATGCCTTCCAGCACCTCGTAGACCATCGCGTTCTCGCGCTCGACGATCTTCTTGGCGCGCTTCACCGTTTCCGCTTCACCGCTTTCCACGAGCTTGTGAATGATGAACGGCTTGAACAGTTCGAGCGCCATCATCTTGGGCAGGCCGCACTGGTGCAGCTTGAGCTCCGGACCAACGACGATGACCGAACGACCCGAGTAGTCGACGCGCTTGCCCAGCAAGTTCTGACGGAAGCGCCCCTGCTTGCCCTTGAGCATGTCGGAGAGCGACTTGAGCGGACGCTTACCGCGGCCACGAATGGCCTTGGAGCGACGTCCGTTGTCGAACAGTGCGTCCACCGCTTCCTGCAGCATCCGCTTTTCGTTGCGCAGGATCACTTCCGGCGCGCGGTGCGAGATGAGCTTGGTGAGGCGGTTGTTGCGATTGATGACGCGACGATACAGGTCGTTCAAATCCGACGTGGCAAACCGACCGCCATCGAGCGGAACGAGCGGACGCAGATCGGGCGGAATGACGGGGATGACGTCGAGGATCATCCACTCCGGACGATTGCGGATTTCTCCGCCCTCACCAGAAAGTCGGAAGGCATCGACAATTTTGAGCCGCTTGAGCATCTGCTTCTTGCGATGCTGCGACGTTTCCCCAACGACCGAGCCACGAAGTTCTTCCGCCACACGGTCGACGTCGAGACGCTTGAGCAGTTCGCGCACAGCCGGCGCACCGATTTCCGCATGGAACGCGGTATCGCCTTCGGCCTTGGCGCGCTGACGTAGATCGAGATACTCGTCTTCGTCGAGCAGCTGGCGCTCACGCGCCTCCTGGCTGCCCGGGTCGATGACGATGTAGTTCGAGTAGTAGATGACCTTTTCGAGATCACGCAGCGTGACGTCGAGCAGGTTGCCCATCGGCGACGGCAACGTCTTGAAAAACCAGATGTGCGCGACCGGCACGGCCAATTCGATATGGCCCATGCGCTCGCGCCGCACCTTGCTCAGCGTGACTTCCACGCCGCAGCGATCGCAAATGACGCCGCGATAGCGGATGCGCTTGTACTTGCCGCAATGGCATTCCCAGTCCTTGACGGGACCAAAAATACGCTCGCAGAAGAGACCGTCCTTTTCCGGCTTGAAGGAGCGGTAGTTGATGGTTTCGGGCTTGGTGACTTCGCCCCATGACCACCAGGTGCGCAGACCGGCCATTTCGAGCCGTTCGCGCTCCTTGGGGTCCTTCGGTCCGCGGATCTCCTCCGGAGAGGCGATACGCACGGACATATAGTCAAACGCTGACGCGCGAGCTTCGCGCGAACTGCGGAAATCGATCATGGACTACTCCTCCCCGCCGTTACCGTTGCTGCCGCCTTCGATGATGTCGACGCCGTTTCCATCAGTTGAACCAAGCGTGACCTTGATGCCGAGCGCCTGCAGTTCTTTCACGAGCACGTTGAACGACTCCGGAATACCAGGCTCCGGCAGGTTCTGACCCTTCACGATCGCCTCATACACTCGGCTACGTCCGTTCACGTCGTCCGACTTGACCGTGAGGATTTCCTGCAAGGTGTGCGCGGCGCCATATGCTTCGAGCGCCCACACTTCCATTTCTCCGAAACGCTGGCCGCCGAACTGCGCCTTGCCGGCGAGCGGCTGCTGCGTAACGAGCGAGTACGGTCCGATGGACCGCGCGTGGATCTTGTCATCGACCAAGTGCGAGAGCTTGAGCACGTACACTTCGCCGACCGTGACCGGTGCGGTGAACTCTTCACCCGTACGACCGTCGCGCAGTCGCACCTTGCCCGCCGTGGTGAGACCCGAGAGACGCAGCAGCTCCATACCGGCCGCTTCCACATCTGCCTCGCTCTTGGTTCCGAGCATGCCGGCCAACGCTGGCAACCCGATGCGCCGAAGTGTGTCGGCTGGGCTCAACGCCAACTCGGCCTCGAGTGCCGCGACGGCCACCGCTGCGTCTTCTGGCGGACCATCGAGCGAACGGTTGACGGCAAGCGCTGCATTCAGCGACACCATCTCACGTTCGGCGATCGTGCGCGCGCTGTTCGCAAGGAATTCGCGAATGCGTGCAAAGACTCCCTTCGTGTCCGTCGACATCGCGCGCGCACCGAGATCGTTAAGCGACGCGTCGTGCAACAGTTCGACCTTGTCCGGTGCCGTACGCTCGGGGCGCACATCCGCCAACAGGTTGCGCACGTCCTGCGGTGTCGCGTCAGCCTCTGCGCCGCCGAGGGAGAGCGTTTCGCGCGCCCAACGGAGTCCGGCGAGCTTCATCAGCATGCCGATTTCGCGTTCGTTCGCGCCCTGGAACACTGGCGTCTTGGCGTAGAAGCGCAGCAGCTTCGCGGCCCACCCGAGGTGGGTTTCGAGAATCTGTCCGACGTTCATGCGCGACGGTACGCCCAGCGGATTGAGCACGATGTCGACTGGCGTTCCGTCCGGCATGAACGGCAAGTCTTCTTCGGGCACGATACGCGCAACGATTCCCTTGTTGCCGTGGCGTCCGGCCATCTTGTCGCCGACCGAGATCTTGCGCTTCTCAGCCAGATACACCTTCACGAGCTGGATGACGCCTGGCGGCAATTCATCCGGCTGCAGAATGCGATCGATACGCTCTTCCGCCCGCTCTTCGATGTGTGCCTTTTCTTCGTTGCCAGCATCGATGATATCGCGGACCTTGTCGTTCGCCTTCTTGCTTTCAACGCGGAACGTCTTGAGATCGAGCGTCGCAAACTTGATGTTCGCGAGCGCTTCGCTGGTCAGGACGGTGCCGGCGGGAATCGCTTCCTCGACCGTGCCCGCCTTGAGTGCGAGCGAGACCGTTTCGCCAACGAGCAGCGTGGCAATCTCGCCGTCACGCACTTCGTTCACGCGGATCTTTTCTTCGCCTTCCTGACGACGCACATCACCGATGCGCTCACCACGGTCCTTTTCCACGACCTGATCTTCGACACGCGAGAAGATCTTCACATCGATGACGACGCCTTCCATACCGGGCGGCACCTTCAACGATGAATCCTTCACGTCCTTGGCCTTTTCGCCAAAGATGGCCGTGAGCAACTTCTCTTCGGGAGAGAGTTCGGTTTCACCCTTCGGCGTGATCTTGCCGACGAGAATGTCGCCGGGCTTGACCTGCGCACCGATTCGCACGATACCACGCTCGTCGAGATCGGTCAGCGACTCTTCCGCGACGTTCGGGATTTCACGCGTGATTTCTTCCTGCCCGCGCTTTGTATCGCGAACGTGCAGTTCAAGCTCCTGGATGTGAATCGACGAGTACACGTCGAACTTCACCAGGCGCTCTGACAGAATGATGGCGTCTTCGAAGTTGTGACCGTACCACGGCATGAACGCCACGCGCACGTTCGCGCCGAGTGCGAGCTGACCCTTTTCGGTCGCTGCGCCGTCGGCCAGCACTTCACCCTTGTTGACACGCTGGCCCATGCGAACCAGCGGACGCTGGTTGATGGCGGTGTCCTGGTTGGTGCGCCAGTACTTCTTGATCTTGTAGCGATCGAGCTGCGTGAGACGCGCGAGCGGACGGTCGCTTTCGATGCCGCCTTCAACCAGGCCGGCGTCGACGATGATCTCGTCGGCCGTGACGCTGGTGACGACACCCGGACGACGCGCGATGATGACCGCACCCGAGTCCACGGCCACTGTGGCTTCGAGCCCAGTACCAACGAGCGGCGTCTGCGGATTGAGCAACGGAACCGCCTGACGCTGCATGTTCGAGCCCATCAACGCACGGTTGGCGTCGTCGTGCTCGAGGAACGGAATGAGCGCCGCCGCGATGGAGACGAGCTGCTCCGGCGCCACGTCCATGTAATCGATGTTCTCACGCTGCGTGAGCGGGAGGTCGCCTCGTTTACGGCAGAGCACCAGATCTTCGACAAACGCACCAGTGTCATCGAGCTTGGCGTTAGCCTGCGCGATGATGGCGTCTTCTTCCTTGTTGGCGTCAAGCCACAGGATTTCGCCCGTGAGTCGGCCTTCTTTTACAACGCGATACGGCGTTTCGATGAAGCCGAGATCGTTGACGCGCGCAAAGCAGGCGAGCGACGTGATCAGGCCGATGTTCGGGCCTTCCGGCGTTTCGATCGGGCACATGCGGCCATACTGCGAATAGTGCACGTCACGAACTTCGAAGCCGGCCCGTTCGCGCGTGAGACCGCCAGGTCCGAGCGCCGACAACCGACGCTTGTGCGTCAATTCCGCGAGCGGGTTGGTCTGGTCCATGAACTGCGAGAGCTGCGACGAGCCGAAGAACGCCTGAATGACTGCCGACACCGTACGGGCATTGACCAAGTCATCGAGCGAGATCTTTTCCGGATCGGTGTTGATCGACATGCGCTCCTTCACCAATCGCGCCATGCGCGAAAGGCCAACAGAGAACTGATTCGCGATCAGTTCACCAACGGAGCGAATGCGACGATTACCCAGCTGATCGATGTCATCGACGTCGCCGCGCCCTTCGTGCAGCTCCACGAGCTGCCGCATGATTTCCACGAAGTCTTCCTTCGTGAGCACCGTGGTGGACATCGACGTGTTGAGGCGCAGACGCTGGTTGATCTTGTAGCGACCGACGCGACCCAGGTCATAGCGCTTGGGTGAGAAGAAGAGACGCTCGAGCGCCTGCTTCGCCGTTTCGCGATTCGGGGCATCACCCGGACGGAGCAGCGCGTAGATCTGACGCAGCGCTTCCTCTTCCGCCTTGGTGGGGTCTTTAAGCAACGTGTTCTTGATCAGCGTCGACTCCGCGCGCCCTGACGACACGAAGACATGCACCTTCGTGGTGTCGGCCTTGCGAATTTTCTTGATCACGGCGTCGGTGAGCAATTCGCCCTTTTCGGCGACCGCCTCGCCCGTCTCCGCGTCGATGATGTCGCGCGCCAAGGTGCGACGCACGTCGCGCTCACCACGATCGATGGCGTCCT
Organism: Gemmatimonadaceae bacterium; assembly: GCA_043753735.1. Lineage (GTDB taxonomy): Bacteria > Gemmatimonadota > Gemmatimonadetes > Gemmatimonadales > Gemmatimonadaceae > Gemmatimonas. Next base: position 302 of record JAYUWD010000371.1, on the reverse strand, counting down.
GTTCGTCGCGCAAATCGATCTGCGTGTACGATGCGAACACCTTCACCGTGGACAGCCCCTGGCGGACGAGGCGATTCAGCACCTCTTCCGTCAGCTCATCGCCTTCGCGCACCAGCAGATCGGCCTCGGCGCGCTCGCGCTCCGCCTTGGCTTTTTTGGTCTTGGGCTTCGGGGCATCCGCAGCAGCCGCTTCACCGTCGAGTGTGACGTCTTCGGCGATGATCGCGCCGAGGATTTCACGCTGGTCGTTACGCGACTCGCGCTTTTTCAGGAGATCGAGATCGCGTTCGGCGAAGAAGAGG
>JAYUWD010000370.1:0-11411 GCA_043753735.1 Gemmatimonadaceae bacterium | reverse complement strand
ACTCGTGGCTTTCCGTGATGAAGTCGGGGAGCAGATCCGCGTCATCAGGCAGCTGATCGCTTGCAGCATTGGGTGGCTCCGAGCGGCTCGGCTCGGCGGCAGCGACGGCTGGCGCTGGCAGGGGCGGCGCTATCACGGCTGGCGCTGCGGCGGCAGCGACGGCTGGCGCTGCGGCGGCTGGCACTGCGACGGTTGGCGCTGCGGCGGCCGCGAGCGGCAGCGGCGGCGAGGCGGATTGATCAGAGAAGCGCATGGCCTCTTCGATCGCTTCGCTCACTTCCGTGAATGCAGCGCCTGCATCCGGTGTGGTGCCGGTGATGATGGTGCCGAGGAGGCGTGCGGCGCGCGCAACGAACGGCTGTGCGCGCAGCGGAACTCGATTCTCGAATGCGAGATCGGTCAGCGCTTCACGCAGCTTGATGAGATCCGCAGTATCGGAGGCTTCCAGCTGCAGGAGCAGCGTAGCCGCGTCGTCGAGCGTGAGTTGTTGCACTGGCGTGCACAGTCGTTATGGGAAGTGCCGGAGGAGACCCGTCGTTGGGTGCCTCGTTTCAGTAAGTATCGGTCCCACATGGCGCATTGTTTACTGTCCACTTTTGATGCAATGCGTAACAGCGATTCGTTTCGACGCGCTGCGATCAACGGTACCACGCAAACGGCCCGCGTCCTCAGACACGAGCCGTTTGTTGCACGCGTTCGCTCCGGGGGAGCTTACGCAGCGGGTGCCTTGATGACGGTAAAGATCTCGTCGGCGAGTGCCTGACGACCTTCAGCGTTCTGCGTCGTCGCGTTCGGGTCGAATGTTGCGCTATCGACGACGTCGTACCTGCGTTCGGTCAGATGTGCGACATCCCCACTCGCGTCGAACACCTTCGCGACGTCGAGCAAACGCTGCTCCATATCGACCAGCACCGACGATGCGTGATTCAACTGCTGCGTGGTGATGTCCTGGAACTGCAACGCGCCCATCATCATGAAGAGTTCATCGCGCAGCGATCCACGAATCTCGCCGGCCTTTGTCCGATCCGGTTCTGGTGCGGCATCGATGGCGTCGAGTTCGTCGACCAGCTGCGATGCACGATCGCAGGCGTCCATGATGTTGGTCGCCGCGTCTTCGGTGGCCGAGGTGACTTCCCTGAGCTTGTCGTGCGTCGATTGGAGCTTTTCCACCGCCGAGTTCTGCAGCGCCGCGCGGGTTTCGCGCAATCGCGACAGCACATTCATAATCTGCGCGTTAGCGCGCTCGAGAATGGCTGGGAGATCGGAGAGGCCGGGCAGACGTGGCGACTCCGGTGACGAGCGCAATTCGTGCAGCTCATGATCGACGAGTCGCAGTGTCGCTTCCGACTCGTAGAGCACTTCGTGTGCGCGTGGGCTGGTCATTGTTTGCGTCCTCACGCCGCGGCGGCCGGCAGGAGAGCGTCGATCTTCTCCTTGAGCACTGCCGGTGTGAAAGGCTTCACGATGTAGTTGTTGACGCCTGCTTCCATCGCCGTCAGAATGTCTTCCTTGACAGAACGGGCCGTCACCATCAGGACGGGGACAAAAGCGCCATCGGGACGCGAGCGCAACACTTTGGTGAATTCCGTGCCGCTCATGTTTGGCATATTCCAGTCGGTGATCACGAATTTCACCGAGCTGTCGAACTTCGCGAGCGCTTCCTGCCCATCGCTCGCTTCTACGGTGTCGCTGAAGCCTATCCGCTGTAGCGAGTTGATCACGATACGCCGCATGGTTGCGGAATCGTCCACCACGAGAAACTTCATGACACCGTTCTCCTCAATGTGCCGGTCAGCGGGTGAACCGCTGAGATCTCAATGATCTCAGAGGTCACCGCGAGAGATGATGCGGCGCGCGACCTGGTCCACGACATCGAGCGTGTTGTAGGCGCCCGTGAGAACCTTCGTCCGCAGTTCCGCGACCCGTTCCGGGTCGAACGTGCTTTTTACGTCCAGTTCCAACCGTCCAGCCAACGACCGACCGGCGTCCGAGATCTGGACCGAGTCCGACTTGACCGGGGTGGAACCACTGCTCTGTGTCGCTGGGTCCGTCGGACGCGTAGCAGCGGGGTTTGTCGCTGGCGTCGCGCCCTGGGGACGCAGTGGATCGAAAATGCTTCCGTTAATTCGCATAGGTCACCTCCTCCTGGATTGTTACTATCGGCAGCGATGGCGCTGAACTTGAGGCGGCGGGGTGAGGAGTACTTCAGGGTCGTGAGTTTTGAGTTTCACCACTCCAAACTATCTGTTGCCCGCGCAGCGAGCCCCCAGTCCCGATTCCCCGCTCACCCCAACAAACTCAAATGCCTCCGCCCCTGTTCTATCCCTGACACCGCCGGCACCAGATAAGCCTGATGCCCCTGCCTTGGTAGCGGACCACCCTCACCGGCCAGAACAGACTGCCGCGCTTCGAGTCGCAATCGGTCGAGCGCCGTCTCTTGAAATGTGAGATCGTGCTCCCCTTCCGCCGCCTCGAGCTCGGCGAGCTTCTCGCTGAGCAGGGCGCCGAACGACTCCAGGGGCAACGTTTTCACCGGAGATTGTTGAGGTGGCCGGAGACCGAAAGCGTCGCGTATCCGATGCCCGCACTCCCCGCCCGTTGCACTGCCGCCAGCTCTGCACGCAGCGCTTTGGCGCGCTCAGAGACTCGCAATGCAAGCGCCATCGTTGCCCGATGCGACCTGGTCAGCGCTGTGCACACTTCGGTCACCAGCGCATCGGCGTCGTCGACCACACGCTCGGTCGCCGCGAAGAGCGGACTGTCGGCGGTCGGACGCTCGAGGCGCAACGTGACAACATGTTCGACAAGATCGGCGAGCATCTGCTCTCGCTGCTCGAGAAGGCTGAATAGACGGTCATCGTCGACACCCAGCGATGCATCAGCGTCGCGCGCCAGTGCATCAGCCGACTCACAAAGGGTCAGCGCCTCACGCGCGGCGCGCTCGCGCCCCCCCGAGAGACGGCGACCGAAGCCAAGAAGACGGGACGATGGTCGCGCGTTCATCGGATCACGCTGACTTCTGAAGGGCGAGTGTCTGCTGCGCCGCACCGACGAAGCCGTCGCGAAGATTGGATGCGATCGAGACGAGTTTGCGGATCACGCGCAGATCGCCGCGCTGGCCGATGTCGACCAGCTCGTACAGCATGAATTGATACAGATCGGCCAACTGCTTCGCGATCGCCCCGCCCTTCTCGAAATCGAGGGTTGCCAGCAGCTCGCTGAGCAGACTACGGGCGCGGCGCAACGCCGTGACGCGAAGCTCGATATCGTTGCGCTCCATGGCAATCCTCGCGCGCTCGAGATTGACCACGAGCTGCTCGAAAACGATGACCACGAGCCGCTCTGGCGACGCGGAGAGCAGTTCCATCTCTCGGTAGCTGGAGGTCTGACTGGGGTAGGGCATGAAGGCGTTGGCTGGAGTTGAAGCGATGGAAGAGCCGTACTTGTGGTGTAGTATCGGCACGTTCACCCCGATCCGTTGAGTGACTTCACCGCACTCGTGATAGTTGCACCCTGCTGCTGCAGCTGCGCCAACACCTTTTCCATCGACGTGTAGCGCTGCACCAACTGTTCGCGACGCAGATCGAGTCGACGCTGCGCATCCGCGGCGCGCGTCTTGAGACGCGAATTCGAATCATCGAGCGCTCGCGTTTGGGAACTGACCGTACCGACTCCGAATTGCGTCACCGTATCAGTCGCCGTCACAAACGCACCGCCGACACCGCCGTAGCCGAAGAGTGCTTCAACTTCTATCGGCTTGGCTGCGAGCGCCGTCTTGAAGACGCTCGTGTCGAACTGCACGAGACCGTTGCGATCGAGTGCAAGGCCAGTGACAGCGAGACTCGAATACAAACTGTTCGTGGCCACCTTCGTGCGCAGCGCCGTCTGGAAGTTGTCGACGACAGTGCGCAGCATCGAGTTCCCGTACAGCGGCGCATCAGCGACGCGCTGCTGATCGAAGAAACTGCGTACGGCGTTGTACGCTTCCTTGAACTTCGTGACGGCATCGGTACTCGCCTGCACATCGCGATCGACCACAAGATCGACAGTCGTGCCCACCTCGGCGGTGGTCAAACCCAGCGTCACGCCCGTGACACCGTCGGTGATAGTGTTGGTACTGCGTGTGAGCTGCGTCCCATCGATGCGCACGATGGAGTCCTGCCCCTTCTGCAGTTCCCGTGACCGTCCCGAGGTTATGACGGCCGGCGTGCCTAGGGTGCTGGTGGTACCACTGGCGTGCGTGACCGCGAGGGAAAGCGAAAGGCGGGAGGTCCCACCAGTGCCGTCGACAAGACGAAGCTTTCCATCGGTGCCCAACGTGGCCGTCGCCGGACGCGCACCGGCCCCGAAGCCGCTTGTCGCATCGTTGATCTTGTTCAGCAATGTTTGCATGGTGTCGCTGGCACCAACGACCAGACCGATGGTGACGGCCGTTCCGTCTCCGCGCACCCCGCGAATGTTGATCGCGTCACCGGCGACAAGATTGCTGGCCGCACCATCTACCTTGAGCCCGGCCAATTGGGTGGCGCTCGACGCGATCACGTTGCTGCCGTCGGTGAAGACGCCACTTGCGACCGTCTGCCGCACGGCCCCCGTGGTCCCGGCGCCGAAACCAAGGGCGGTGATGATTGCCTGACTATTGGCAGCGTCAGCCGGGTCGACGCTGACGTTGCCGTCAGCTACCAGGCGATAGCGTGTCTGTCCACCGTAGTCTTCCGATTCCACCGACGCGGCGCCGCCGGCCGCGTTGATGCGCGCCGCAATCGTGGCCAGCGAGTCGACTGCAAGATCGGCGGTGATGATCTGCGAGCCAATCTTGATGGAAGCCGGTTGTGGTGTAACGGAAAGACCCATGGCCATCGCAGCGGCTTGCACTGCGGATGAGATGGGCTTGGTGCGCGAGTCGAGGAGACCGATTTCGCGTGCGATCCCGCCAGTGCCATCAACGAGCGCGATGCCGGCCGAACCGCTCTGGTCTCGTGTAAGAACAAGTCGTCCGCCCGTCCCACCGTCACTGACAATACTGGCTGAGACACCAGTTGCCGCCCCGCCCGTGTTCAGTGCGTTGATCTTTCCCTGCAGATCAACAAGAGAGTCAGTTCCGGCCGCGGTAACGGTCGCGCCATTGATCGAAAAATTGCCGGTGAGTCCGAGCGCGGTCGATGTGTTGGCGACGGACCCGCCACCAATTTTCGCGCTGTCGGCAAGCTGGACGACTTCCACGCGGTACCGCCCAGGTGCCGCACCGAGAGTCGTCGCCGCAGTCAACAGCGTGCGCGACGTGGTTGGACTTGGCGGCACGGTTGCCGAATAGCCGCCAAGCCCCGCGCGACGAAGCACACGAGCGCTGTCGTTGAGCGTCTGGGACAGCGTGTTGATCTGCTTCCAAGCCTCCTTCTGCTTGGACTGCAGACCGATTCGGTCGTTCAACGGCGTCAAATAGCGGGCTTCTTCGGACTTCATGGTCGCGTCGACCAGGTCGTTCCACTGAATCCCGCTGCTGATCCCCGATACGTTCGATGCTGAATTTGTCGTAGGCATCTTCTTTCCCCCCCGTCCTGCGTAGGACACGAACCCGGAGCCGGCGACTAGCCGACTCCGGGGTTACTCGTATTCGTTGCCGCCTACTTTTAGCGCAGGAGCTGCAACACGCCTTGGCTACCCTGGTTCGCTTGCGACAGCATCGCTTCCGCCGCCTGCTTCAGGATGTTGTTCTTCGTGAAGTTGGCCATTTCGTCCGCCATGTCGACGTCGCGGATGGTGGACTCGGCGGCGCGGATGTTCACGACCGCCGCCTTCAAGTTCTGCACGGTGTAGTCGAGCACGTTCTGGCCGGCACCGATCGTCGCAAGCACGGAGTTGACCGTGTCAAGCGAGGTGTCGGCGTTGGCGAGCGTCGAGGTTGCGGTCAGTGCGCTCAGCGTGAGCGAGGAGTTGACCGTCACGGAACCGCTGGTGGAGGAATCGCTGACTTGGAAAACGAGCGAGGCAAATACCGAGGCACCCTGGAAATTCGCTGCACCCTGCACACGCGCTGCTTCGGTCTGGAGTGTGACCACTTCCGTCATCAGGGTGGCGGTCACCGTGCTGTTGTTACCAGCCGACGTTGCCTGGGTGATCAGTTCCTTCTGACGTTCGATGATACGCTGGATCGTTGATGCCGCGCCTTCTGCGATTTGAAGCATCGCGGAACCCTGCTCGGCGTTGCTGGCCGCCTGTGTGAGCGAGCGGCTCTGTGTGCGCAGCTTGTTCGCGATGGAGAGACCGGCCGCATCATCCGCCGCGCGGCTGATGCGGAGACCCGAGCTCAACTTCGCCATGCTGCTGTTCGTCGCCATTTCGTTGACGAAGATGTTGCGGGTGGCGTTCAGGGCGCCGACGTTCGTGTTGATGCGCATGGGACAATCCTCCGTGATGTTTTTTTGAGGCTTCCGTGCCTCGCCCGAATCCGACTACCGGATCGCGGTCGAACCTCAGTCTCGTCCCGACCAGAAAGAACTTGAGCGTTTCAATCCGAGGAAATTTCGGGCTCTCACAGTTTCGGAAAATCCTGTCACAGGAGCACGCACAGTCTCGCAAAACGCAATGAAGAGCGCGTACTTTGGGCGATGGATGCTCTGGTAGAATGCCTGATGGAGGGCGAGGCGGCGCTCGAACGTGGCGAGTACGCTCGCGCAGTCACTGCTTTCACACGCGCCCACGAGACTGCACCGGCAGAAAGCGCGATCGCGCTGCTGCTCGCCAACGCGCACCGGCTGGCGGGCGACCTGATCGCGGCACGCGCCGTACTACTGGGTGCCTTCAATACGTCTCCACCCACGGACCCGAAGCAGCGGTATGCCTTGGGTGCAGCACTGCTTGATGCGGGAGCACCCGCCGAAGCAGCCGATTGCTTCACGATCGTGGTGGCGGCTTTACCGAAGGACCCGGCGGCACTCGCTGCACTTGCAGGTGCCCGGCGGAGCTTGGGGCAGGCGGCGCAAGCGTGGCCTCTCATTCAACGGGCGCTGGTGTCGTCCACAACGCACCCGGCATATCTGCTTACCGCGGCCCAGATCCGGCACGATATGGGAGACAGGAAGGGCGCGCTGCGTTGGCTGGACATGGCCGATTCGGTCCGCCCCGGTCACGCGCCGACCCAGCTCCAGCGCGCGTACACGACGTTGCTGGGTGGGCCGAGCGCTGAGGGTTGGCGACTGTTTGAGTCGCGCCCTCGGCCGGTTCCGGCTACGTCGGCACGGGTTTGGACCGGCGAACCGGTGCACGGCGCTTCAATACTGGTAACCGCAGAACAGGGGGTGGGAGACCAGTTTCAGTTCCTGCGATTTCTGCAGATGCTCGGAAAACGGTCATTGGGCCCGATAGTGGTCGAATGCCACGCCGATGCTGTTTCGTTACTGACGTCTAATGGAATAGCTGCCGTTGCGCGGGGAGATGCGCCTGCAACGGACTGGCACGTGCCGTTGCTCTCGTTGCCGCACTTTCTTGGGCTCGGCGATGCCGTCTGCGGAGAAACGGTTCCCTACCTCAAGGCACCGGTCGGGTTGGCAACACCCGCGATGCCTGAAGCCGAGGTTGGTCGGCTGAGATTAGGGCTGGTGTGGGCGGGGAACGCGGCGTTTTCTGGGCGCGTGACGCGCGATCTGGATCCGGCGTTGCTCCCCGAGTTGCTCGCCACACCGGGGGTGAATTGGGTGTCGCTTCAGCAGGGGGCGATCGATCCCGCAGTGCAGGCGCAGTTAGCCGGCGCGCATCTGCTCCCGCCACTTCGCGACTGGGCGACGACCGCCGCGCTCCTCGCCCAGCTCGACGGGCTGGTCACCACTGACACCGGGATCGCGCATCTAGCCGGCGCGATGGGTATCCGAACCTGGGTGATGCTCCAGCATGTGCCCGACTGGCGCTGGGGGCTCACGGGCGACACGACGCCTTGGTACCCGACGCTTACCCTCGTTCGACCCAAGGCGGCGCGGGATTGGGGTAGTGTTGTCGCCAAGGTGCGCGGGATGATTGAAGCGGCGCGAGCGCCGAGTACGGATGCTGGGCAAGTCGGGTAACTGCGAACGGCGCCGCAAAGGACGCGAATACCACAGCTACAACTGCATCCGCGTCAATCGGTTGCACTTCGCTGTATGGTTCGTTGTCGCAGCTTCCATTGCCACGACGACTCGTTCCGCGGCACCGACAACACCATACGCGTCGCGTGCCACATCGAGTTGACGCGCCGCACGGAACCCCGAGCCAATACGCCTCTTTCTCAAGCCCACCTGAATCGGTGACGACCGCACGCGCCTGCTGCAGTGCGGCGACGAGGTCGAGATAGCCGAGTGGCTCGACGGCGCGAATGTTGTCCGAAAGCGTGATCCCTTCGCGCGCGTACGTGACGCGTGCGCGGATGCATCGGCCAAAGCACCGGCTCAGCGACTGCGCCGAACGCTGCAATGATTGCCCGCAGCCGCGCGGGATTGTCGGTGTTCGCGGCGCGATGCACTGTCGCCAACAAATATCCGGACGGCGCAACGCCGAGTGCCACCAGGCGCGATGCGTCATGAGCCACGCGTGCTGCGGTGTCGGTGAGTGCGTCGAGCATGACATCGCCCACGACTATCACACCTTCAGTGATTCCCGCTGCGGCGAGGTTGATCCGCGCCGTATCGCTCGGGCAGCAGTAGAGCGTGCTCAATCGATCGGTGAGCACGCGATTGATCTCTTCTGGCATGTTGCGCACAGAGCTGCGAAGCCCCGCCTCGACGTGTACGATCCAAATTCCCAGCTTGGCCGCGGCGAGAGCGCCAGCAAGCGTCGAGTTCGTATCACCATACACCCGCACAGCGTCCGGCTTTTGCTGCAGCAGTACCGTCTCGATGCCTTCCAGCATGCATCCGGTCTGGGCACCGTGCGGCGCCAAGCCGACATTGAGTGTGATGTCGGGTGTCGGGATGCCGAGTTCGTTGAAGAACACATCCCACATCATCGCGTCGTAGTGCTGCCCAGTGTGCACCAGAATTTCCGTGTGCATCGCGCGCAGCGCGCGCGACACCGGCGCTGCCTTGATGAACTGCGGGCGGCGCGACACCGGCGAACCGTCGGCGGCAATCTGGTGCGAATATGGCACGGCTGATGGAAAGTCTTTATCGCCGTCAACCAACACATATAAAAGTTCACGGGCGTCCACGTGGCCGAACGCGCAACGATCCCCGCACTCGGCAACCCGCGACTGGACCGAGATCAGGGCAGCGTTTCCAACGCCCGCAAAAGATGCTCAGCCGACGAATCCCAGGTAAAAGCGTCTGCCGTGCGGAGGCCCGCCTCGTTCGTGATCGGCCCCAAAGTCTGTCGCGTCGCGTGAACGGCGCGCATATGGGCGACCAGCTGCTCATGCTGGGCCTCGCCCCACGCACTCCAACGGCCGGTGGCTGCGCCCCGATGCGCCGGCTCCAGGCCGTCCATCTCGATAAGCCGCGCGTTCGTGTCGTTCAGGTACGCCGTATGTGCGGTGCAGTTGGTGGCGATCACCGTTTTGCCCAGCGCAAGCATTTCGAGCGCCTCGAGATTCCACCCTTCGGCGCGAGCGGCGAAGACGCCGCAATCCGCGCCCGCCATCAACGCTGCAACGTCCCGCTGCGTCGGCAGCTCCGTTGTCATAAGCGAGATGCGCTGCGCCATGGGGGACGTGCGGAATGGTTTCGTCAGTTCGTTCATCCGTTCCGTCGAGACGAACGGGTTGCGGCAGGCGAGCACCAGCCGCACGGCGTCCTTGGTCGTGAAGGCCGCCTCAAAGGCGCGCAGAAGTTCGCGCTGTCCTTTGCGCGGCTCGAGTTTGCCCACCTGCATGAACACGGTCTCCGTCCAACGTCGCGTCGGTGCAACGAGGTCGTGAAACACGGTGCGGTCCACCCCCAGCGGCACGACGTGGATGGGGAGCGATGTGACGCCGTTCTGTACGCACACGTCGCGGGCCCACTCCGAGCATACGATGAGCGCATCCTGACTACGCAGGTGATGCAGCTCGCGCGGCGTGAACGTATCGAGTTCAAAAATAGTGAAGCCCACGCGTGGCCCGCGGCCGACATGTTGCGCGAGGTCGAATTGCTGCGATAAACGCACACTCGGCACATCCTGACGGAATGTTCCTTGCGCGTCGAGTGCGACGGCAAGCGCGGCATTCTCGGTGATGCTCTGATCGACAGGCCCGATCGGGAAGTATGACAGCGGAATCCCGCGACGCTGCAGCGCGCTTAGGAGGTGCGCGCCCGCCACGCCGTAGCCCGTCCTCGAGTGCGATGATTGAAACGCAAACCCGTCGCGGGTGGCCACCCAGCCGTCCGCGCTGGGCCAGCTGGCTTTGACACTGGCGGAAACCGGTGGTGCTCCAGCTGCGTGATCCAGCGTGACGGGCACGGCAATCACCGGCGCTGTCGGAGCGCCGACGAGCGGGACAAGGGCCTGGGTGTCGTCGCGCGCCACCAGCGTGCAGGCACGGAAGCCGTGGGTGGTGAGGGTGGCGGCTGCAGCGTTCCAGGCCACCGTATTGGCAGCATCGCTGATGCACACGCTGAGGACGCGACCACTCTCTATGAGCGACGACAGGTACCTGCAGGCGCGGGCGACATCGTCGGCGATGCAGTGTACGAAAAGTCGACCGTCGGGCTCAAGCCGCTGCTCGAGCTCCACGAGCAGCGACGGGTCGGCAAGGTCGATCGACTCCACCCACCCGCCGACATCCGCAGCAGCGTCCTGCAGTTGCTGCAACCGCGCAGCTGACAGACCGGCAACGAAGACGGTTGGCATACCGCCTGGCGCGGTGGTCGCACCGAGTGCGACAAAACCCATTTCCGCATCGAGATCGAGCACCACGTCCCCAGTTTCGAGCTGGGAGTCGAGGAAGGTGCGCACTTCTGCGTCCATCCCGCCGGCGGCTTCGATCTCAGCGGCCGCTTTCCAAAGCGGATGGTCGAGCACCGGCACGTGGAAGCGCGGGACGCCGGGCGAGAGTTCCTGCACGCTCGGGATGCCCAACGGTGCTGACGCGACGCTTGTCATGGAATGCGAGCTCGGGAAGTGAGGAACGTGGCCCAACCTCTTTGTGCGCAGTACAGGTTTCATGCCATGAAGGAAGTCGTTTCGCTGCATGGTTTTACCTGGATGTTTCATTTTGTATCGCATTCGGAATGCGGAAGCAATTGACCCGTTGGTCGGCAATTTTTTCCCGGCAACTATTCGCGGGATGTCGGCGGACAATCAGCGATCTGACGCGCACGGCCGTGGCGGGCACGCACCTGCCGAAAAGCGGCAGGCGTGCGCCGACACCGTGCGGGATGGACTCTCGATGCGGAAGGTGGGGGAGCGCATAGACGTGGACCACAAGACCGCGTGGCGTTGGCGGCACGTCGGCCGTGGCGACGTCGGCC
>JAYUWD010000369.1:0-11418 GCA_043753735.1 Gemmatimonadaceae bacterium | reverse complement strand
CTCCGCCTTCGTCCGCCGTGCCCGAGGTGCGATTCGATTCGAACGCGCCAAGTGACTGGCGCCGGATTCTGGGCGGAGAGAATCCGGCGTCGCCTGTGCAGGGTGACGCTCCGATGTCCCGTGCCGTACCGCCGGTTGCGCCTCCGGTTGTACTCCCTGTCGCCAAGGCGCCGGTGCCTGCGTGGCTCGCGGCACTTGGACTGCCTGAAGGACTTTCGATCGGCACCATCGGCACCATTCGTGGCGATGTCGCGTCTGCCCTGCCGACGCTCGAGTCGCTCGCGGACGTCGTACGCGCTTGTACGGCGTGCGCCTTGCACCAAAGCGCGACGCATGCGGTGCCCGGAGAGGGCGATCCGCACGCGGAGTTGCTGTGCGTCGGCGAAGCACCGGGGGCGAATGAAGATCAGCAGGGGCGCCCGTTCGTCGGCGACGCCGGGCAGTTACTCACAAAGATCCTTGGCGCAATTCAACTCGAACGTGAGCAGGTCTACATCTGCAACGTGCTCAAGCATCGGCCGCCCGGTAATCGGGATCCGTTGCCCGACGAAGTGCACGCGTGTCAGCCATACCTGTTGCGTCAGCTCGAATTGGTGAAGCCGCGCGTCATTCTCGCACTCGGCCGTTTCGCTGCGCAGACCCTGTTGCAGACCACAACGTCGATTGGCCAACTGCGCGGGCAGCTCCACCGTTTTCAAGGCATTCCACTGATCGTCACGTATCACCCGGCCGCACTGCTCCGGAACGAATCCTGGAAGCGACCCGCGTGGGAAGACGTCAAGCTTGCGCGCCGAGTGCTCGATGCATCACGCGCTGCCGAAATACATCACGAACCTCGCGCCGAAGGCTGATCGATCGTCATGACCAATCTTCCTGTTCCGACGGGATCAAATTCGCCAGCCCCGCGCGATCCATACAAGGAGCGTCGACCGCCGTGGTCGGAAGAGGCCGAGCAAGCCGTGTTGGGCGCAATGCTACTCGACGCCGACGCCGCGTTGCGTGCCGCGGAGTTTGTCGACGACACGATGTTTTATCGCGAAGGACATCGTCGGTTGTTTCGCGCGATGTTTTCGATCACCGAGCGTGGCGGTGCCGTCGATCCACTGACGCTCGCCGACGAGCTCGAGCGGCGCGCCGAGCTTGAGGGCGCGGGCGGTCGGGAATATCTGGCGTTTCTGCTCGATGCCGTGCCGACTGTCGCCAACGTCGAGTATCACGCGCGCATCGTGCGTGAAAAGGCGCTGTTGCGTCGACTGATTGAAGTGTCGACCGAGATTGTTGGCGAAGCGTTTGAAGGACGGACAACCGCGAGTGAACTGCTTGACCTTGCGGAATCGCGCATCTTCTCGCTCGGCCAGTCCAAGGAACGCAGCGGCTTCTCGCGCATCAAAGAGCTGCTCTGGCCGGCGATGGAAAAGTTGGAGAAGCTGGCGCAACATGAGTCGGCGATCACCGGTGTACCCACCGGCTTCCACGATCTCGACAGCCTGACATCCGGGTTCCAGCCGGCCGACCTCGTAATCGTGGCCGCGCGTCCCTCCATGGGAAAGACAGCGTTCACGCTCAACATCGCGCAGCATGCGGCGATCACGGCGAAAACGGGCGTCGCCTTTTTCTCCCTCGAAATGAGCAAGGAGTCGCTGGTGCAGCGTATGCTTGCCAGCGAAGCGTTGATCGACGCACAGGCGCTGCGTAAAGGTGGTAGGGCCCTCGATGAATCGATGCCACGTTTGGCGCAGGCCGCGGGTATCCTGAGTCATGCGCCAATCTTTATCGATGATACGCCCGGCATCTCGCTGCTCGAAATGCGCGCCAAGGCGCGTCGACTCAAAGCCGATCACGATATCGGTCTCATCATGGTCGACTACCTGCAGCTCATGAGCGGCCCGGCCAACTCCGAGAATCGACAGCAGGAAGTGTCGCAGATTTCGCGCGGCCTTAAAGGGCTTGCGAAAGAATTGGGCGTGCCTGTCGTTGCGCTTTCACAGCTCAGCCGCGCGCCAGAACAACGGACCGGCGACGACAAGGGTCGACCACAGCTCTCCGACCTTCGTGAATCGGGCGCGATCGAGCAGGACGCCGACGTCATCATGTTCATCTTCCGACAGGAAGTGTACGCCGAACGCGATGAGACTGGCCGCCTCAAGGATCCGACACTCGAAGGGAAGGCCGAAATCATCATCGGCAAACAACGGAACGGTCCGACCGGTAATGTGCGCCTGTTCTTCCACAAGCAGTACACCCGCTTCGACAACTTCTCCAATCGCCAGCCGACCGGCGATTCATTCGGTCCGCCCAGTGGCCCCAAGTTGGTGAAGGGCGGCTACAACGACGGTCCGCCGTACTGATGCGCCGTTTCCACGGGAGTGGTTCTCTGATGCGCGCGTTACGGGCGGTCAACTGATGGCGAAAGCGCGTACTGTCTATCGCTGCACCGAATGCGGGGCCGAATCACCCAAGTGGGCGGGGCGGTGCGAAAGTTGTGGTGCGTGGAACACGCTGGCCGAAGAGCCGGTGTCGACCATCGTCACGAGTAAACGCTCCGCTGCCCGTGCCGCCGTCGGACTTGCCGGAAAGACGGTGCAATTGGGCAACGTCACCGGTGCCGAAACGCATCGCTGGCGCACCGGCCTGAACGAGTTCGACTTTGTGTTGGGCGGTGGCATCGTACCCGGAAGCATGGTGCTTGTTGGCGGCGAACCAGGCATCGGCAAGAGTACGTTGCTGCTTCAGGTCGCGGCGCGTCTCGAAGCGGCAGGACACGGCACGCTTTATGTCTCCGGCGAAGAATCGGCGCTGCAGGTAAAGTTGCGAGCCGACCGTCTTGCCGAAGACGCAACCGCCGTTGCGCTCCTCACCGAAACGTCACTCGAAACGATTCTCGCCACGGCATCGCAGGTCGGCGCTGGTGGAAATCGCATCGACGCGCTCATCGTCGACTCGATTCAGACTGTCCACACCGAACTGCTCGAGGGCGCTCCGGGTAATGTCGGACAAGTGCGCGAGTGCGCCGCACGACTGATGCGCTTCGCCAAGGAGTCGGGCACGACGGTGTTCGTGATCGGACACGTCACCAAAGGCGGTGGCATCGCGGGTCCGAAAACCCTCGAACACATTGTCGATACGGTACTGTACTTCGAAGGCGACGGAACGCTCGATCATCGCGTGTTGCGCGCGACCAAGAACCGCTTCGGTTCGGTCGATGAGATCGGTGTCTTTCGCATGGTGCCGACGGGACTACTCCCGGTTGAAAATCCTTCGGCCCTCTTTGTTGGTGATCGACGCGATGTCGCCAGCGGCAGCGCAGTATGCGCATTGATGGAAGGGACGCGCCCGGTGCTTGTGGAAGTGCAGGCGTTGGCGGCACGCGCTGGCTTCGGCACACCCCAACGCGTCGCCTCGGGCATCGATTCGCGCAGACTCGCACTGCTGCTTGCCGTCCTCGATAAGCGGGGAGGCTTTTCCTGCGCTCAACTCGACGTTTTCTGCAACATCGTCGGTGGCATGCGCGTCCAGGAACCGGCGGTCGATCTCGCGATCTGCGCCGCGCTCGCCTCCAGCATCATCGACAAGCCGCTCCCTCCCCACGCAATCTTCCTCGGTGAGGTCGGACTCGGCGGCGAAGTCCGCCCCATCTCGCAAGTCGAGCGACGACTTGCCGAAGCAGCCAAGCTTGGCATGACGCAGGCGTTCTTGTCAGATCGCGCCGTGCCGAGACGGGTGCCAGGCGATATCGAGGTCATTGGTGTGCGTACGTTGCAGGACGTGCTGCAACGAACGGTGGGGAAGGCCGTGGCCAAGTCGTCGAGACATGAAAGCGAAGAACGGATAAGCCGCACGTGAGCGACCAGACGCTGCCGGCACTACGACGGATCATTCCCCCGCCAGCGGTCGCTTCGCGTGGAGAGGAGTCGTCGCGTTCCATCGATGGTGTGGTGCGTGATGTCGGTGTCGTGATCGTTGCCGGCGGATCCGGGCAGCGAATGGGTGGTGGCGACCTCAAACAGTTTCGCTGGGTGGCAGGAAAACCCGCACTGTTGCACAGTGTGCAGGCGTTCATGGCGCGACCCGACGTGGCGATCGTGGTCGTCGTGCTTCCCAAAGCCTACGCCGCCGATCCGCCACCATGGCTGTTTCAATGCGATGTCGATCGACTGCTCGTCTCCACCGGCGGAAGCGAGCGACACGAAAGCGTTGTGAACGGTCTTGAAGACTTGCCCGAAGAGGTCGTCATCGCAGTTGTCCATGATGCCGCGCGTCCGCTGGTCACCGATGCGACCATCGATCGCGTCATCGCCGAAGCACGCAAAGGACATGGGGCGATAGCGGCCTTGCCGGTTGTCGACACGCTCAAGGAAGTCGATGCGGACGGGCGCATCGTGCGCACCGTTGATCGCACGAATCTCTGGCGGGCGCAAACGCCGCAGGCGTTTCCGCGACTGATGCTCGAACAGGCGCACATCGCGGCGCGCCGAGACAGCATCAGGGCGACCGACGACGCCGCGCTGCTTGAACGACTCGGGCTTCCCGTCGTCGTGGTGCGGGGCAGCGAGCGCGGACTTAAAATCACTGAAGATGCCGACTTTGCGCGGGCCGACGCGCTCAGCCTGTTGCCGGATTGAACGGACGATGAGCATCAAATGAGCAATCGATGAACATCGCATCTTTGACGACACCGTTCTGGTCACCAGCCGAAGTCGATGGCGCGCTGCGCGACGTTCTCGCGCATCTGGCCAACAAAAAGGTGCTCGCCTATCCAACGGAAACGGTTTACGGCTTTGGCACCGCAGTCGACCACGAGTCCGTCGAAGCGCTCGTGCAGCTGAAGGGACGACCGCCTCGCAAACCATTCCTCCTGTTGATCGGCGATCCGTCTCAGGTTGCGCGACTCAATCTGCAACTGCCGACCTACGCAGCCCATCTCGCCGCGCGCTTCTGGCCCGGCCCGCTCACGCTCGTACTCCCTGGCGGCGACCATCGCGTCCCGGAGCGTCTGCGCGGTCCAGAAGGTGGCGTCGCGGTACGCTGGACACCCCATGTGGGGCTGCAGCGACTACTCGCGGCCTACGGAGAACCAATCACCAGCACCAGCGCCAATCGTCCTGGGGTACCGCCTGCGATGACGGTGGCTGAAATTGTTGATCAGTGGCCGGACGCAATCCATCGCGGGTTGCTGCATGTGCTCGATGGCGGTCGTCTGTCACCATCACCGCCATCAACGGTTGTCGATTGCACCGGTCGACGTCCGCGCGTGATCCGGCCCGGTGTACTGTCCGCAAGCGTCCTTCGCGAATGCGTGCCGACGTTGGTTGGCGATACCTGAGCTCCCGATGCGCCTGCTTTTTGTTTGCACCGGCAACACCTGTCGCAGTCCGCTCGCAGAGGGGATTGCGAAACGACTCGTTGCCGACCGTCGGCTGACCGACATCGAAGTGAGCAGCGCGGGGACCAGCGCGTGGGCGGACGCACCCGCCTCCGACGGTTCACTGCTTGTCGCGCTCGAAAATGGGATCATGCTTGGCGATCACCGCGCGCGGCAGCTTTCCCCCGAGATTGTGTCCAATTCCGATCTCATTTTTGCCATGGGCCCTCACCACCTCGACCGGATCGAAGCCCTCGGCGGCACCGATCGCAGTTGGCTGCTCACTGCGTATGCCAGTGGAGGCGCCGTAACGCGTCCGGTGAGCGACCCCTTTGGTGGTGAGCTTGAGATCTATCGCGCCACGTTCGACGAGCTTCAGCGCGAGGTCGGCGCGATTCTCGATCGGATGGAAGTGGAACGTTCACGTCCGTCGGCCTGACTTGAACACCGCTTCCGTTCTGATCTCCACAAAGGCGATTCGCGCACGCGAACATCCGCCGTCGTTGATGATCATCGGACAACCAATCGCCCATTCGCTTTCGCCAGCGATGCAAGCTGCTGCACTTGAAGCGGCGGGATTTGCTGTTCGCTACGACCGACGAGAAGTGGCCCCGGGCGCACTCGTCGAAACACTCGAAGAATTTCGGCGCTCGCAGGTAGGCGGCAACGTGACGATGCCGCACAAGGAAGCTGTCTACGCCCTCACGGAACGCGTCTCGCCGCTCGCCGCGCGGATTGGATCGGTCAACACGTTCTGGTTCGAAGACGCTTTGCTGTGCGGACACAACACCGATGTTGCCGGTTCGCTCGCCACGATTCGCAAGCTCTGCCCACAAGCGCTGGTTGGAAGGTCAGCGGCATTGATCGGCGCGGGTGGATCGGCGGCCGCGCTGCTCGTGGCGCTCGATCTCGCGGGATGCACCGACATTCGGGTCTGGACGCGCACGCCTGATCGTGCCCGTGTTCTGGCCGACCGCGTGGGCGTGCCCGTTCAACTCGCTTTTACAGCAGAAAGCGCGGTCGACGGCGTTGCTCTCGTGGTCAATGCAAGTCCCCTCGGGATGCGAGATGACGCGATGCCCGTCGACCCAAGCCTACTTAGGGCGGGCACGGCCGTGTTCGACCTGGTCTATCGCTTCGGCGAAACCGCCTGGGTGCGAGCCTGTCGCGAACGGGGTCTGCATGCAGAAGACGGACTGCGCATGCTGGTGGAGCAGGGTGCCGAGGCGTTTCGCGTCTGGTTCGATGTCGAACCGTCGCTCGATGCAATGTGGAGCGCGCTCGAACAACGTCCGTGGATGCAACCATGAGGCAAGCAGCTGAAGAACTACAACGCGTTTCCGACTTGCAGCGAATCGGCGGTGCGCTAGTGCATGGGTTGGCGGACTTTTTCTTCCCGGCTGCCTGCGCCGTCTGCCGCGAGCGCCACACGCCCGATCGCGACGGGATCCTCTGCGCCACCTGTCTCGCTCGCATCGTGCCGCTCCCGCCGCCAACGTGCGAACGTTGCGGCCACCCTCGGCTTTCCTTGTACTCGCCGCTGCCTTCAAACGACAGCTCGAATTTCGAGCGCGGAGTCGACCCACTGCCGCCCTGCCGATGGTGCCGTCGATTGCCGCCCTACGTACGCGCTGTCCGGTCTGTATGCCGGATGGACACTGGGACCGGGGGGGCGATTGTGCATGCGCTCAAGTACGGTGGGTGGCCCGCCGTCGCCGAGCCGATGGCGCGGCGCATGGCACGAATTGCATTGCCGACAGATGTGATTGCCGAACGCACCGCGTTGGTGCCGCTGCCGTTGTCGCGCACCCGTGAAAGGGAGCGGGGCTACAACCAGGCGGAGCGATTGGCGACGGCGCTCGCGCCGCATTGGCATCTACCCGTGTGGCGAACGGTGCTGCATCGTACACGCGAAACACAATCGCAAGTCCGGTTGACACCGTCCGAGAGGGCGAGCAACGTATCTCGTGCATTTGCCACGAGTGCAGAGGCGCGCCGACTCCTGCCTGGCGCGCACGTCGTTCTCGTGGATGATGTGATCACGACTGCGGCCTCACTCAATGCGGCAGCAAAAGCGCTCACCGACGGTGGCGCGCGCATCATCAGTTACATCACGTTCGGGAGGGCGCCGGATCCAGGCGACCGTTCCGATTTCGACTTTGACCCCGACCGGGACTGATACGAATGGCCATTCGCGTAGGCATCAACGGCTTCGGCCGCATCGGCCGTCAGGTGCTTCGTGCTGCTAAGCAGCAGGGCGTTGCCGACATCGATTTTGTCGGCATCAATGATCTGACCGACACTGGTACGCTCGCACACCTGTTCAAGTACGACTCGGTGCACGGCCAGTACAAAGGCGACGTCTCGCATGACGCCGAAAGCATCACCATCGACGGTGATCGCATTCGCATCATCGCCGAACGGGAGCCGTCCAAGCTGCCGTGGAAGGAGCTTGGCGTGGACATCGTGCTTGAATCGACCGGGCGCTTCACCACGGCTGCCGATGCTGCCAAGCACATGGAAGCCGGTGCAAAAAAGGTCGTGATCTCGGCTCCTGCAACGAACGAAGACATCACCATCGTGATGGGTGTGAACAGCGACAAGTACGATTCGTCCAAGCATCACATCATCTCCAACGCCTCCTGCACGACAAACTGTCTCGTGCCCATGGTGAAGGTGATTCGCGACAACTTCGGGTTCGTGCACGGCACCATGCTGACGATCCACAGCTACACCAACGACCAGTCGATCCTCGACTTGCCACACAAGGATCTGCGTCGCGCTCGTGCCGCCGCCGTCTCCATGATTCCGACGTCGACTGGCGCGGCAAAGGCCACGTCGTTGGTGATTCCTGAAGTGAAGGGGAAGATCGACGGGATCGCGGTGCGCGTCCCGACGCCGGACGTGTCCCTCACCGATCTTACCTGTGTCGTCGAGAAGGGCACAAGCAAGGAAGAGGTGAACGCGACCTTCAAGGCGGCGGCTGCGTCGGGACCGTTGGCTGGTATCCTGGACTACAGCGAAGTCCCGCTTGTGTCCGTCGACTACGTCGGCAATCCACACTCGTGCACGCTCGACGCGCTCAGCACGATTGTCATCGACGGCACGCTCGTGAAGATCTCCGGCTGGTACGACAACGAATGGGGTTATTCGTCGCGCTGCGTCGATTTGCTCCGCTTCATCGGCGCTCGCCTGTAGTCGCCAACAGGCTCGCCCAAATTCAGCGCGCCGCTCCCGATTCATCACAACGCGCAGAGCCCCGGTGCTGACGTGCCGGGGCTTACGCATACCTGCCTCATGAAAACTCGTACCGTTCGCGATCTTTCCGCCGCCGACCTCAAAGGTCGACGTGCACTGGTCCGTGTCGACTTCAACGTACCGCTGGATGAGGGCGGACACGTCGGCGACGACACGCGCATCGCCGCCGCGCTGCCGACGATCAACCTGCTGCTCGATGGCGGCGCGTGCGTGATACTGTTGGCGCACTTCGGGCGACCGAAGGGGGCGCCAGAGGCGAAGTATTCACTCAAACCGGTCGCCGAGCGTCTACGCGAACTGCTCAAACGACCGGTAACGTTTTTGGGCGAGACTGTTGGTGCCGATGCCGTCGCGGCAACGCGTGCCCTCAAGCCAGGTGAGACGTTGCTGCTGGAGAACACGCGCTTCCTGCCCGGCGAAGAAACAAACGATGACGCGCTCTCGCAACAGCTCGCGCTGCTCGGCGATCTTTACGTCAACGATGCGTTCGGTGCGGCGCACCGCGCGCATTCGAGCACCGCTGGCGTGGCTCGCTATTGCAAGCCCGCGGTCGCAGGGCTCCTGATGGAAAAGGAACTCACCTACCTGGGCGGCGCACTCGCGGCACCCGAGCGGCCCTTTGTCGCGATCCTGGGCGGTTCCAAGATTTCCGGCAAGATCGACGTTGTCGAAGCACTCCTTCCGATAGTCGACCACCTGTTGATCGGCGGTGCGATGGCGTGCACTTTTTTCCGCGCAATGGGATTGGAAACCGGCCAATCGCTCGTGGAGCCCGATCGCCTCGACATGGCCAAGGATCTCCTCGCGCGCGCCGGGACCAAGCTCGTGGTTCCAACCGACGCGATGGTTTCTACCGGAATGGATGCGGGCGCCGCCGCACACGTGGTCTCGCGTGAAACGATCCCCGCTGACGAAGCGATGTTTGATATTGGTCCGGCCAGCATCGCCCACTACATGTCGATCGTCGCCAGTGCCAGGACTGTGCTCTGGAATGGCCCGATGGGTGTCTTCGAAAAACCGCCGTTCGACGCAGGCACCCGCGCGATCGCCAATGCGATGGCCGTGGCGACGGATACCGGCGCCACAACGATCATCGGCGGTGGCGATTCTGCGGCCGCCGTAGCTGAAGCAGGACTCGAATCACGCATGTCGCACGTATCCACCGGCGGCGGCGCTTCGCTCGAATTCCTCGAAGGGAAACCTCTCCCCGGTGTGACTGCACTCGACACTGTCTGATTTTTTCTCGAACGCCAAGACCTTTCATGCATCGCAAGCCTGTCATTGCCGCCAACTGGAAGCTGAATCACGGCCCCACCGACGCAAAACATTTTCTGCAGCGCTTTCTCGCGCAGACGCCGCGTCAGCAGGATCGTACACTGGTATTCTTCCCGTCAGCGATCACCCTCTCCACCGTCGCGGACGCGCTCAAGGATCGCCCCGATATCTGGGTTGGCGCACAGAACGTGTACAGTGAGCCGCACGGCGCGTACACGGGTGAGAACTCAGTGCTGATGGCGCGTGACGCTGGCGCGCGCGTGGTCCTGGTTGGCCATTCGGAGCGTCGCCACGTTTTCGGCGAAACTGACGCTGCGACCACGAAAAA
This sequence comes from Gemmatimonadaceae bacterium, assembly GCA_043753735.1. Taxonomy (GTDB): domain Bacteria; phylum Gemmatimonadota; class Gemmatimonadetes; order Gemmatimonadales; family Gemmatimonadaceae; genus Gemmatimonas. The sequence continues at coordinate 1,195 of JAYUWD010000369.1, read as the reverse complement.
GTGTGCACTGATTTCGCAGGCTCACCTCATCCCGATGCTGTGCGTTGGTGAGACGCTCGCCGAACGCGAAGCGGGGACGACGGCATCGGTGGTGGAGCGGCAGTTCGCGGCTGGCATCGCGGAGCTTGATGACGTGCAGGTCGCGGCACTCATGCTCGCGTACGAGCCAGTCTGGGCGATCGGCACCGGACGCACCGCGACTCCGGAAGACGCGAGTGATATTCACGGTGTTCTCCGTCGGGCACTCACCACACGACTGGACGAACGCGCCGCGGCCGGCGTCCCCATTCTCTACGGCGGGTCGGTCAACCGCGGTAACGCAAGCACCCTCCTTGCCGCACCCGATGTCGACGGCCTTCTCGTTGGCGGGGCCTCGCTCGACCCCGACGCCTGGAGCAGCATCGTTCGAAGCTGACCCATAGGACTTGAATCCAACGTCGCAAGTTGTGATCTTTGAATGCTAACTCCTGCGATTTCTCGCCGATTCGTCAGCGTCTTCGACCCCGTGCCATGTACACGTTTCTCCTCGTCCTCCTGATCATCGACGCGCTGATGCTTGGCGCAGCTATCCTTCTCCAGTCTGGAAAGGGTGGCGGTCTTGCAGCCAACTTTGGCGGCGCGAGTTCATCGGCGGATTCGGTCATCGGCACTCGACAGGCGGGCAATCTCCTGACGCAGGCCAGCTGGTGGTGCGGTGGGATTTTCCTCGGGCTCGCGTTCATCCTGCAGCTCATGTCGAGCCGCACAACTGCGCCCACGTCGGTGCTCGACCAGCTTGGCAAAGGCGCGCCAGCCTCGGCACCGGCGCCGGCCACCGGTAAGACTGCGCCTGCTCCGGCCGCTCCGCTGACGCAGCAACCTGCGGCGCCGGTCAAGCCCCCCGCCAAGCCGTAACCGCGACCGTGGACACGCAGTTGACAAAGGGGTTCCTCCTCCTCGAGGACGGAACCCTTTTTCATGGCCGGCTCGTGGGGGACTTCGGTCCAACCGTTGCCGAAGTGGTCTTTACGACCAACATGACCGGCTACCAGGAAGTCTTCACCGACCCCTCGTATCGCGAGCAGATCGTCGTCATGACGGCGACTCAGATCGGCAACTACGGCGTCAACAGCGAAGATCCGGAATCGTCCCGACCGCAGGTCTCCGGCATCATCGTTCGCGAGCTGTCCGCTACGTATTCCAACTGGCGCGCTAC
>JAYUWD010000368.1:0-3806 GCA_043753735.1 Gemmatimonadaceae bacterium | reverse complement strand
AACAGCGAAGCGAGTGCCGCGTCAAACCCAGAATTGGTGGAACTGCCGTCCGGAACAGTTTCGGAAACCGACGACACGATGCCAGAGCTGGCATTGATCGATCTGGCATTTCGCGAGATGCCGGTGGATTACGAAGAAGCGGTGGCTTCCGTGAGTACCGACTCACCTGCCGAACCGACGGAGCAGTATCCAATGCCGAATTTCGACGGGTCGGCGGTTGGGTCGGCGGCAGCGGACGACACCATGAGCGCTGAGGCAATTGCGGCGAAAGAAAAACGCGAACGTCGCCTGTTCCAACATCTGCGAGCGCGTTAACGGAGCGCGCGGTAGCTCAGCACGCACCAACTATCTCGTATGGTCCTTCGCGCACCACGATCACGGTGTCGCGCGATACAGCGTGATCCGGTTGTTGTGAACGCGCACATCAGCAACGTACGGCGGCAACTTCACCAGCAGTGCGTTGGCCGGAAGTGAATCAACGCGAACGGTACGACCTGCGGCGAGCGACCCGCTGCGATCACGCAGCAATCGTACAATGGTTGGAATGAGTGCGGAGGGAATGGAGATACCCTTGAGTTGTAACTCGCGGACGCGGAACTGCGCGACACCGGCCGTGGGCGAATCGAGGGTTCCGCTTACTCGCAATGTGTCACGTCCGCCGAGTGCGCCGCCGAGGAGGGTGCCAAGCGCGCTGGTGCCGCCAAAGTCGCGGAGTTCGACTACCGATCGGAGCTTGAGTTCATCGCCGACAATCGCGACGGCAGTCTCCGACGCGGTGCGCGGCAACATTCGCGTCAATGCGGGCGAGAGTACGTCGGCGATTTCGTTCGCATCAAAGGTTGCGAACGCTGGACCGGTCCGCTTTGCAAGCCCCTCAAGCTTTGCACGCGCGGCGTTGGCGCTTCGGTCGTCGGACGCTTGATCGAGTGAAACCCAGCCGACATTCCGTTCAGCACTTTCGTTTTTCGCCCGACGGGAACTGTCCGCCGCCCTGACGCGCGCGGTCACTCCCTTCGACGCGCGTTCCGACGCCCGCACAACCTCACTGGGTAGTCGATCGCCATACATCCAGTATGCCCCGGCGCCGGCCACTGCGAGGACGACGATGCAGCCGACGCGAGAAAGACAGCCCATGAGTGCGTTAGGTGGAGTGATTGAGGAGCAAATGCTCGATGCAGTTGCGTGGGGTGCGTCGTCCGCGGGAATGCGACCCTGTTGGTGAAGCCTACGTCAGCGCGCGTGCAATCGTGTCATCTGCGGCATCAAACGGCACCGGGTTGCGCACGATCGCAGGGGAAGGCAACATGACCGCGCTCGAGTTGCAGGGTGACGTGTCCGATGCCGAATTCGTGCCCGAGTCGGTAGGTCGCTTCTACGAGAAATTCGTCCTCATTACAAGCGCACGGGCGCTGCAGGTGTGCCGTGAGCGCGACGTCCGTGGTGCTCATCGCCCAGATGTGCAGATCATGGACTTCCGTTACGCCATCGAGGGAGAGGAGTTTCGCGCGCACCGCTGTCGGATCGATGTTTTCCGGAACCGCATCCAATGCGAGGTTGACCGAGTCGCGAGCGAGCGACCAGCTACTCCAGGCAATCAGAATCGCGATGACGAGACTGACCAGCGGATCGATCCAGAGCAATCCGGTTGCGTAGATCACGAGTGCCGCGACTACGACACCCGCCGAGATTGCGGCGTCGCCCATCATGTGCAGGAACGCGCCGCGGATATTGAGATCGCCCTGTCGTCCGCGGAGGAATCCCAGTGCGGTGGCGAGGTTGATGACAATGCCGACGGTTGCAACGACGATGACGGTTGTGGTGGAGACCGCCGTGGGTTGGCGCAGGCGCTGGATTGCTTCGATCGCAATCGCACCGACCGTGAGCAGAAGTACGCCGGCGTTCCCCATCGCTGCGAGCACCGAGAAACGTCGCAATCCATAAGTGCGACGTGCGGTCGGCTGGCGGCGTGCGAGGACAGTCCCGGCCCACGCGAGTACAAGGCCGAGTACGTCACCAAGGTTGTGACCGGCGTCGGCGATTAGGGCGAGGGAGTGAGCGCGAAGGCCGTAGAACGTTTCGGCGAGGACGAAAAGCGCGTTGAGGACAATGCCGATGGCAAACGCGCGATCGAAGTTGACCGGGAGATGATGGTGCTGGCCACCCATGCCGTGCGGGTGGGGGTGGTTGTGCTGGTCGTGATTGTGCGTGGCGGAGGGCTGGAGCGCGGTCATGGTTGAGAGTACCCCGGTGTCGACAAACGAAGCAAGGATGGGGACTGCGGGGTGTTAGCCGAATGTTGTTCGCTAGTTATTCGCGAGTGGTAAGTTCGAGTTTCAAGTTGTGAGTGGGTTTGGCGGAGGGGTCAGAGGGAGGGAGGGAGGTCGCTCACGAGCGGCCGATAGCGAAGGGCTTCGGCGATATGGTCGCGGGAGACACCATCGGCCTCGTCGAGATCCGCGATGGTACGCGCGACGCGCAGGACGCGGTGGTAGGCGCGCGCGGAGAGCCCCAGTCGATCGGCGGCGCGCACGAGCAGCACACGGGCGTCGGAATCGAGTTGCGCCGCGGGTGTGATCAAGCGTACGGGTGCCGATGCGTTGGTGTCGTGCGGCAGAGTGTAGAGCGCGTGGCACTCGGGGTGCGCACTGGTTGTGACCTGCAAAGGGTTGTGCGCTGGCGTGGAGCGACACGCGCTGTGTGCATAGCGGAGGCGTTGGCGTTCACGCGCACGGATGACGCGTTCGCGGACGCGGGCGGAGCGATCGGCGGCGTCGTGTGCGGCGAGCGACTGCGGTGGCACGCGCTGCACGTGTACGTGCAGATCGATACGATCGGCGAGCGGACCCGAAAGTCGCGCGCGGTGACGTTCGAGTTCAGCGACCGAGCAGCGGCAACGACGGTCCTCGCTGCCAGCGTATCCGCAGGCGCAGGGATTACTCGCCGCGACTAGTGCGAAGCGCGACGGAAAGCGGACGGCGCGTGCTGCGCGTGCGACCACCACCAACCCATCTTCGAGCGGTTGGCGCAGCGCTTCGAGTGTGTGGCGCGGAAACAGTGAAAGTTCGTCGAGAAAGAGCACGCCACGGTGTGCGAGACTCACTTCGCCGGGTCGTGGCCACCCGCCACCGCCGACGAGACCTGCGACGGAGATGGAATGATGCGGCGCGCGGAAGGGGCGTTGCGGCGTCAAGGCCAGCGATTGCGCGGGCTCGAGCACACCGGCGACCGATTGGATGGCCAGCACTTCAAGGATCTCGTTGTCGTCGAGTGGAGGCAAGATTCCCGGAAGTCGTCGCGCGAGCATCGTTTTGCCTGCACCGGGCGGCCCGACGAGCAAGAGATTGTGCGATCCGGCGGCCGCGATTTCGAGGGCGCGCACCGCCATCTCCTGGCCGACCACATCGCCTAGGTCGGGGATGTCGTCGCTGACGACCACAGCGACGCGCCGTCGCGTCTCTTCGCGCAGCAATCCGTCGCGCAGCGCAACGACAAGATCGAGTAGCGTGCGCGGCGCTGTCGCGCGAGCGTGCGGAACGCGCAGCGCTTCTTCAAGATTGTCCGGCGGTACGATAAGCATCCCGCCACTTGTTGCCGTCACGTGGCGAGCGACGGCAAGTACGCCGCGTACCGGGCGCAGTTGTCCATCCAATCCAAGTTCCCCGATCGCACACACGCCCTGCAACGTCTCAGGCGGTAGCTGTCCGCTTGCGGCGAGCAGGGCGAGGGCGATGGGCAAGTCGAATGCAGTTCCATTTTTCGGCGTGTCGGCTGGGCAGAGGTTGATCGTGATCCGTCGTGGCGGCACG